>CAMYWI010000187.1 GCA_947302675.1 uncultured Selenomonadales bacterium
CTGACTTACCTTGATCAATGCTACGCTATGGCGGACGAGGTAATCACTCTCGACGACGTGAACCAGACGCTTGGCTTAATCTCCGATGAAAATCTCGACGAAATAATTTCCGCCGTCAAAGCAAAGGACAGGGCGGCGACTGCGCGAGCAATCACGCAAGCTTTCAGTTCGGGCTTGTCGGCAAATCTTATCGCCGAGTCTCTAATCACGCGGCTCCGCGATATTGAATTCGACATGCTCGACCGCAACGAGAAAAATTTTGCCGAATACGACAACTTTATCGACTCGTTGAGAAAATCTGTCGGCGAGATGAACGGCTCCGGCATTCCCGATATTATTTTGGAAATGACGCTGATGAAACTTGCCGCGCCCGTTCAAAACTTTGTCATGACTTCGACGCCCGCGCAAGTTTCTTTGCCCGCTGATAATCTTGACGAAGGCAAAAAAATTTTCTATGATACGGCAGATAAATTGAGCGCGGAAGACAGCGAGTTAAGATTTATTCGCGACAAGGGCGTTGTCATGAGTTTTGCCGGAGATACTTTGACTGTCGGTTTCAAGACAGATTTTTTTGCTGATAAGCTTAGAAAGGCTCAGAAAGATTTTGAAAGGCTTGCCGCGCAGAGTGCGGGACGAGCGATAAAAATTTCCGTCGTCGTCAACGATAACATATTGCCGCCCGTCGTGAATAGCTTGACCGAACCCGCTCGCACAAACCTTGCCGGCGCGATGAAAATTTTCAAGGCGACCGACGCCGTGAAACTTAACGATTAAGGAGAGATTTTTAATGGCACAACAGGGATTCGATTTGAACGCGATAATGAAACAGGCGCAAGCCTTGCAGAGGAGTTTCGAGGAAAACAAAGCTAAGCTCAAGCGCGAGACGGCAACCGCGCAGGTCGGCGGCGGCATGGTCAGCGCAACCGTTGACGGCGAGAAAGTTGTTAAGGAAATAAAAATCGCGCCCGAACTCGTGCAGGACGGCGACGTCAGCGCGATTGAAGATTTGGTTGTGAGTGCGGTCAACGCCGCCAATGCCGAAATCGAGAAGAAGATCAACGCGAACATGGCGGCATTCGCTGGCAATGCGCTCGGCGGAAATCTTGGCAATCTCGGCAACATGGGAGATCTTATCGGCAAATTTTTAGGTGGTCCGAAGGCGTGAGTTAACAAACTTTTCTTTTGCAGTTGAACAAACTTTTCTTTGCTTGTCCAAAGAAAAGTTTGACAAAAGAAAGGACCCCTCGCGGGGGCGGCACCGCTTGAACATCCTGTTCAAACGCGGTGTCGAGGGGCGGCGTCCATGCCGCCCCCTCTGCGTCTCGACGAACCGCTACAGTTTTTATCAATGTCATTTAGTACAAAGATTTTATACAGGGAAATTTTATGAGTTCAAAAGCAATGGCGGCTCTGGTGGAGTCGCTGACGAAATTGCCGGGCGTCGGTGTGAAAACTGCCGCTCGGCTCGCTTATCACATCGTCGAAATGAAAGCCGACGACGTAGAAAATTTGGCGGCGGCGATTCGCTCGGTTAAGCTCGATACTCACGCTTGCGAGATTTGTTTCAACACGATTGACGCCGAAAAAAATATCTGCGACATTTGCGCCTCCAACAAGCGCGACGGCAAAATTATTTGCGTGGTCAAGGATGCCAAAGACCTCGACGCTATCGAACGCGCGGGCACCTTCGACGGCAAATATCACGTGACGGGCGGCTTGATTTCGCCAATGGCGGGCGTTTCGCAAAATGATATTCATCTGCGCGAGCTGATAAAGCGCGTGAGCGAAGACGACGTTCAAGAAGTGATAATCGCGTTCGAGCCGACGGTTGAGGGCGACGCAACTTCGCTGTTTATCTCGCGGCTGTTAAATCCTTCGGGCGTTAAAGTCACGAAACTTGCACGAGGCTTGGCAGTCGGCGCGGACTTTTCTGGAACGGACAGCTTGACTATCGCCAAAGCTATAGAAAATCGCGTACCCGTTTAAATTTTAAAGCCCCTTCCAAAACTGGAGAGGGCTTTTTTTCTCAATGGCTCAAGACGAAATGACCGTTGCCGCAATCTTGCAGTGTGCGATTTTCATAATCGGCGGCGGTCGCGTCGTAGGGGATAAGTTTTCTGTGACGTTCGAGCGCGGGATTGGGCAAGGGCACAGCGGACAACAAGCTTTGCGTGTAAGGGTGGAGCGGGTTAGAAAAAATCTCCTTAGTGTCGGCGGTCTCGACGAGATAGCCCTTGTGCAAGACGCCGATGCGGTCGGAAATGTATTTGACCATGCTCAAATCGTGCGCAATGAAAAGGCAGGCGCACTCTGTCTCGTCTTGAATATCCTTGAGCAGATTGACGACCTGCGCTTGAATTGAAACGTCAAGGGCGGAAATGCACTCGTCGGCGATAAAGAGCTTGGGTTTCATGACGAGGGCGCGGGCAATCCCGACACGTTGACGCTGACCGCCGCTTAGCTGTTGCGGATAACGTTGCGCGTGCGCGGGACTTAAGCCGACCTTTTTTAAAATCGCGCCGATAATTTCATTGCGCTCCTTTTGATTGGCGTAAAGCTGGTGAATATCCAAACCTTCGCCGATAATGTCACCGATTTTTTTTCGCGGGTTCAAACTGCTCATCGGATCTTGAAAAATCATCTGCATGTTCTTGCGGAGCCGACGACGAATTTTATTGCTAAGCTCGCCAGAAATTTTATCGCGGTTAAAAATAATTTCGCCGTCGGTCGGGTCGTACAATCTGATAATGCTACGCCCAATGGTTGTCTTGCCGCTCCCCGACTCGCCGACAAGTCCGAAAGTTTCGCCGGGATAAATTTCAAACGAAACGCCATTGACCGCCTTAACGGTGAAACTGCGCGAGATTTTGAAATGTTGTCGGAGGTTAGTCACTTTAAGCAAGGGTTCAGTCATAATGCGCCGCCTTTCTCGCCCGCATAAGTCTTGATTTTAATTCGGGCGGCAACTCGACTTTGGGGGCGTCGGGGTGAAGGAGCCAAGTCGCCGCGCTGTGTGTCTCAGAAATTTTGAACATAGGAGGTTCCTCGCTCTCGTCAATCTTCATGGCGAACTTATTCCTTGCCGCGAAGGCGTCGCCCTTTGGCTCGTGCAAAAGATTTGGCGGACTTCCAGGAATTGAGTACAAGCGGTCGTCGTCAGTCTCCAAGTCGGGCATGGCGGCGAGCAAGCCCCAAGTATACGGGTGGCGCGGGTCGTAGAAAATTTCCTCAACCGTGCCGCGCTCAATAATCTTGCCCGCGTACATGACGTTCACGAAGTCGGCAACCTTCGCCACGACGCCCAAATCGTGCGTAATGTAAATGACCGACAAACCCATTTGCGCTTGAATATCCTTAATCAAGTTCAAAATGCGGGCTTGAACGGTGACATCAAGGGCGGTCGTCGGCTCGTCGCAGATTAAAATTTTCGGCTCGCACGAGAGCGCACAGGCAATCACGACGCGTTGACGCATACCGCCCGAAAGTTGGTGCGGATAATTTTTCATGCGCTTTTCCGCGTCGACAATGCCAACGAGATTCAAAAGCTCAAGGGCGCGTTTCTCGGCGTCGGCTCGCGAAATGCTTTTGTGAAGAAACATTCCCTCCATAACCTGTTCGCCGATTTGCATAGTCGGATCAAGGCTGGTCATCGGGTCTTGAAACACCATTGCGATTTGTTGCCCGTTAATCTTCTGGCGCAAATCTTTTTTTGTGAGCGTCAACAAGTCCTCGCCGTTGTAAAAAATATTGCCGCTGTTGACAATGCTGTTGCTGTCAAGAAGTCCGACGACGGCTTTCATAGTGACGGACTTGCCGGAGCCGCTCTCGCCGACAAGCGCGACCGTCTTTCCTTCGGGCAAGTCAAAATCAATGCCGCGAATCGCATGTATGTCGC
>CAMYWI010000188.1 GCA_947302675.1 uncultured Selenomonadales bacterium
GGTGCTGATAAAAGTTAAAGGGCTTGGGAATGTTGGCGTGAGTTTTATCCGCCTCGACAATAACAAAACAATCCACCACGTCATAGAGACTCGCGAGACGCAACTCCAAAATTTCAAGCTCATTAAAGAATGTAAAGCAATCGAAAATCTTCATGATTCAATCTCCGAAATAAAATTGCGGGTTGTGGGTTGGCAGTGTGGGCGTCATGGATGACGCCCCACGACCCGAACGCTGGCATCGCAAGCGTTCGCCCTTTCAACAGGATGTTGAAGTGGCGACACCCTTTTCTTTTGGGTGAGCAAAAGAAAAGTATGTTTAATACAAAAAATAAATTCTAATCATTTTAATCCGCGAAGAACTCATCGTGAATGCTGTTGACCGCCTCCGTGACCTGCGAACCTTTGACGAGGCACGAAACACTAATCTCCGACGTGCTGATAATGTCAATGTTGACATCTGCGCGGGCGAGAGCACCGAACATACGCGCGGCAACACAGGGAGCACCCAACATGCCCGCGCCGACGATTGAAACCTTCGCCATATCCTCTTCGACGAGAACCGACGCGGCGTTAATCTTCTCGCTGACGACGCCAATAACTTTCTTTGCTTCCGACAGGTCGTTGAGGTTAATCGTGAAGACAATATCGTTGATATTCCTGTCGAGGTTGCGAATGCTCTGGACAATCATATCGACATCAATGTTGGCGTCGGCGAGGGCTTTGAAGAGTTTATACGCCACGCCGGGATTATTCGGCACGCCAATCACGGAAATTTTAGCAACCTTCATGTCGTGAGCCACGCCGCGAATTTCAAAATCTTTTTCCTCCACCGTATAATCCTCCCTAATAATCGTGCCCGTGTCCTTTGTGAAGGTCGAGCGGACGTGAATCGGAATGTTGAAGAATTGCCCCATCTCAACCGAGCGCGGCTGCATAACTCCCGCGCCGAGACGCGCCATTTCCAACATTTCAAAATAGGTAATCTCTTTCATCTTGCGTGCGCCCTTGACAATGCGCGGGTCAGCTGAGTAAACGCCGTCAACGTCGGTGAAAATTTCGCACTCGTCGGCTTTAAGTGCGCCCGCCAATGCGACGGCAGAAGTATCCGAGCCGCCGCGTCCGAGCGTCACGGGGTCGCCGAACTTATCCGCGCCTTGAAAGCCGGCAACGACGACGATTTGTCCTTTGTTAAGTTCGTCGTGCACGCGCTTAGGTTTTATCCCTAAGATTCTGCCTTTGGTGTGGACGGAATTTGTCTTCATGCCGACCTGCGCACCAGTCAAGGAAATTGCGGGGTGTCCCAATTTTTTGAAAGCCATAGCCAACAGCGCGATTGAAACTTGTTCGCCGGTCGTCAAGAGCATGTCGAGTTCGCGCAGATAATTTGCCTTGTAAGGTTGCGCGTCGATGCCGCCCGCGAGCGTAAGCAGGTTGTCGGTCGTCTTGCCCATTGCCGAGACTACCACGACGATTTTGTCATCAGATTTTTTTTCGGAGAGGATTCTCTGCGCGACTGCCAAAATTTTTTCGGTCGTCGCAACTGAAGAGCCTCCGAACTTTTTCACAATGAGAGCCATCGTTTAATTTTTTCCTCCAAAAAATAGGGACTAGTTCATAGGGACTAGGGACTAGTTTTTTTGCTAGTCCCCAGTCCCTCGTCCCTAGTCCCTACAGATTATTTCTTTGTCGAAACTTTTTTCTCCGGAGCCTTCGCGGCGGGCGCGGGAGCGGGCGTCATCAGTTCCAAGAGAATGTTGACCATTGCAACTTTCATGACGTCCAGCGCGTCCTTGAGCACCGCGTTATAGAGGTCGCCGCCGTCAACTACGCCGCGCCCGTTTTCCGTGATAAAAAATTTTTTCGGATGCTCGCCCGACTGCAAAGCCGCGTCGATTTTGTCCGCAACCATTTTCGCCAGTTGCTCTTTGTTCATAAACCTTCACTCCCAAATTATTTTTCCAAAAATTTTCTACACGGCTTAACTTTTTCCTGCCGTGCGAAAATTTTTAATCGACGCTTAAAGACAAACGCCGCGATTTATTCTATACTTGCCGCGAGGTGAAAACTTATGAGTATCAAGAAAAAAATTCTCGCGGGACTTTTGAGCGGCGCGTTGCTTTTGACGGGCGCACAGGTTTTGGCGAATCCGCCCGAACCGCCACAAGAATATGATCAAGAACAAGTGGCGGCGAACGTCGATAACTGGGCGAAAAATATTTCCGAGAAATACGGCGTCGACGCCGCGCAGGTCAAGTCGGCTTTTAAAGACGGCGTTTACGTTGAGGACATTAAAAACGCGGCGATTTTGTCAAAGCTCAGTGGCAAAAGTTTTTCGGAAGTCTTAACTATGAAAGTCGATTGGTTCCAAGTTGCCGAGAAGTTGGGCGTCACTCGCGAACAGCTTAAAGCCTTTCATGAACAGGAGCGCGACGAACATTTTGCCAAACGCGCGGGCATTGACGTTAAGACTTGGCAGAGCTTGATTAAGGACGGCTACGACCCGCGCGACATCATGATTGCCGGCAAAATCGCGCAGGCGTCGAACAAAAATATTAAGAGCGTCCTCGACAAGCGCAAGATTAATAACACGTGGGAAGACGTGGCGAAGTCTTTTGGCGTCGACATGAAAAAGATTATGCCGCAACCTCACGAACGTCCGCACGCTTAATCTTATTTTTCTTTTGTATATGAACATACTTTCTTTGACCGGACAAAGAAAGTATGCAAAGAAACCCGCCTCGCAGGGGCGGCACCGCTTGAACTTCCTGTTCAAACGCGGTGTCAAGGGGCGGCGTCCATGCCGCCCCCTCTGCGTCTCGACTAACCGATACAAAAGTTTGATTAACGTAAAAAAATCAGCGACGAACTTTTTCAAGCTCGCCGCTTTTTTTATGCCGTGACAGCTCCGGCTTTGTAACCTGCTTTGTTAATCGCCTCGCGCAGAACGTCATCGGAAATATTTTCCTTCAAACCGACCTGCGCGGCTTGCTTTTCGAGACTCGCCGCCGCAATCGTCACGCCGTCAACTTTCTCCAACGCGCGGACGACTTTGTAAATGCATTTCTCGCAAGTCATGCCGTCAACGTCAATCGTGCGGTGAATCGGAAACTTTTCAATCTTCGCGACGCGCACGCGGTAGCCTTCATCGATAGCCTTCTTCGTCGAGCAACTGCCCTCGCAACCCGAACAATTTCCCTCTGAGCAACAAGCCGCCTCGCTCTTGAAGAACGCTCTGTAAATTTTATTCAAGCCATAGCCGAACGCCGCCGCAATTAAAACTCCAAGAATAATCGTCGCAGTCATCATTCAAACCCCAAAAGCTTGCCGCCTTGATAGACGACCAGCGATACGACCCACGCCACCGCGAAGGTGTAGACGAACGCGAACGCCATCCACTTCCAGCTTTGCGTCTCCTTTTTGATTGTGCCGAGTGCCGTCATGCACGGCGTGTAAAGTTGCGTAAAGATCATGAACGCCAACGCCGCAAGCGGTGTGAACGCGCCGCCAAGCGAAGTTCCCAAGAGCGTGCTTGCCGAGTCTTCGATGTCCTCGTCTTCAGTAGAAAGTTCGTCCGTGCCGTAAAGTATTCCCATTGTCGAGACGACTGCCTCTTTAGCCATAATGCCCGTCACGACCGACGCGCCCGCTTCCCACGTGTCAAAGCCCTGTGGAGCAAAAATCGTCGACGCCGCCGAGCCGATACCCGCGAGATAACTCGTGTCCATGTCTTCCGTCATGCCGTCGGAATTGAAATTGCTAAGGAACCAAATCATAACGCTCATCGCAAAAATAATCGTGCCGGCTTTAATCAAGTAGCCCTTGCCCTTGTCCCAAGCCT
>CAMYWI010000189.1 GCA_947302675.1 uncultured Selenomonadales bacterium
CTACCCCGAAGAACATCGCGGGAAAATCGCGCTCTTCGGCGGCATGGACAATATCAAATTTAAAAAAATGGTCGTGCCCGGTGACACGCTCATAACTAAAGCCGAAATTGTCAAAGTGCGCGGGCTGTTCGGCGTACTTCACACGGACGGCTATGTTGACGATAAACTTGTCGCCGTTGCCGATTTTACTTTCGTGCTAAAAGGTCGCGACGAACTTTAAGGAGCTAATAAAATGACAATGAATATCCACCCCAGCGCGGTCATTTCCAAAAGTGCGCGGCTCGGCGAGAACGTCACAATCGGTCCTTACTGCGTGATTGGCGACGAAGTGGAAATTGGCGACGGCTCGATTATCGGTCCGCACGCGGTTATAGAAAAGTGGACGACGCTTGGCAAGGATTGCAGAGTTTTTCAATTCGCCTCTGTCGGAGCTGACCCGCAAGATTTGAAGTTCAAAGGCGAGCAAACTTCAACGGTTATCGGCGACAGGACAACTATTCGCGAAGGCGCGACCATTCACCGCGCAACCGGCGAGGGCAACGAAACCCGCATTGGCTCCGATTGCCTTCTCATGGCGTACATTCACATTGCGCATAACTGTTTGCTCGGCAACCGCGTTATCATGTCGAACTTGGCGAGCTGTTCGGGTCATGCGATTGTTGAGGACAGAGTTGTTATCGGCGGCATGGCGGGCGTTCATCAATTCGTTAAGATCGGGCGCAATGCAATGGTCGGCGGCATGAGCAAACTTGTTCAAGACGTCGTGCCGTACACTTTGGTTGACGGTCACCCCGCAAAGGTCGTCGGCTTGAACAACGTCGGCATTTCGCGTGCGGGCATTCCTCTTGAAAGTCGCCGGCTGATTAAGAAGGCGTATAAGATTTTATATCGGTCGGGCTTGAGTTTGGCGGAGGCAATCGCGGTGATTGAGCAGGAAGTTGACTCTTGCGAGGAAGTTGAACACTTCCTGCGATTTTTGAGAAATGCGGAGCGCGGGATTTGTCGCGAGCGCAGAGATTTTGACGATAAATAATTCGGAGGTCTTGTTAATGGAAAAGCTCGGAATATTGGCGGGCACGGGCAAATTACCGGTTGAGTGCGCACGCGCCGCCAAACAACTCGGCTATGAAGTTTATGCGGTAGGACTTTTGGAGAGTAGCGACCCGCAAATCGCGCAGTTCGCGACGGATTTTCAATTCATAAGCGTTGCGCAGCTTGAGGCGATTTTAAACTATCTCAAGGCGAATCAAATCCAAAAGGTCACGATGATTGGCAAGGTCACGAAGGAACTTTTATTCAACGGCGCAGTTCAGCCCGATATGCGCATGTTGCAGTTGATAATGTCCCTGCCCGACCGCAAAGACGATACGATTTTAATTGCGTTCGTGCGCGAGCTGGCGAAGGCGGGCATTCAAACCTTCGACCAAACCGCGCTGATTAGAAAGCTCATGCCGCGCAGAGGAACAATCACTAAACGCGAGCCGACGGAGCAAGAACGACAGGATATGGAGTTCGGTTTCAGGATTGCAAAGGAACTCGGACGCCTTGACGTTGGTCAAACGGTCGTCGTAAAAAATCGGGCGGTTATGGCTCTTGAGGCTATCGAGGGAACGGACGCTTGCATTGAGCGCGGCGGAACGTTGGCTTGCGGCGGCGCGGTTGTCGCCAAAGTTTCCAAGCCGCAACAGGATAATCGATTCGACGTGCCGACGGTCGGCTATCGCACGATTGAAAATATGGCAAAAGTTGGCGCGAGTGCTTTAGCAATCGAGGCGGGCAAAACTCTCCTTGTCGAGCGCGAGCAAATGATCTCCTTCGCCGACGACAAAGGTATTGCAATCGTCGCCCTGTAAGGAGCTTTTATCATGGAAAAATTTTTTAGTATCGTTGTCGTGTTCACGGCAATATTTTTTTTCGCGAGCAATGTTGCTGAGGCTTGCACGATTATGTTGGTGACAAAGGGCGCGTCGGCGGACGGCAGTATTTTTGTCGCGCACTCAAATGACGGCTTTGGCGGAGATCCAAACGTCGTTTACGTTCCCGCGAAGAATCATAAGAAGGGCAGTCTTCGCCCCGTTTATCCGACTGCCGCCGCGAGTGGCGAGTTGCCCGAATATAATTGCTTTACCGCTCCGCACCTTGTCGCGCCCGAACGCGCCGACGCTTATAATTTTCCCAGCAAGCCCGCGACTAAAGCGATTGGCTATATTCCCGAAGTCGAGCACACCTACGCTTACATTGACGGCAAGTACACCGTTATTAACGAGCACGGCTTGACGCTCGGCGAGTGCACAGATACTTCCGCTCATTTGCGCAAGGCTCCCTACAAGGAAGGCGGCGGGATTTTTTATGCGTCGGAACTTGGGCGCGTAGCATTGGAGCGTTGCAAGACTGCGCGGGAAGCGATTAAGCTCATGGGCGAGCTTATCGACGAGTACGGGCTTTACGGCACGGCTGAATCATTTTTCGTCGCCGACAAGGACGAGGGCTGGCTTTTTGAAATGCAACCGACGCCGAGCGGCAAGGGCGGCTTTTGGATTGCCGAAAAAATTCCCGACGGACATTTTTCCATTGCGGCGAATCAGTTGCGAATAAGAGCGATAAGGGAAGGCGACCCGAATCAAATTTTCAACCCGAGTTTGCCGCAAATGTTAAAGGAACTCGGTTGGGCAGCTTACGACGCGCAAGGCAATTTGGATTGGGTAAAATCTCTGCGCGGCGTGGAGTTCAATCACCCGTATTATTCGATGCGACGCGTGTGGCGCGGGCTTGATACTGTTGCGCCGTCGCTCAAGCTTTCGCCAAAGGTTGAGGCTTACGATTCGGATTATTATCCGTTGAGCGTTCGCCCCGATAAAAAGTTGGCACTCACCGACATTATGAGCTTGTACCGCGATTATTATCAAGGTACCGAGTTTGACAAGTCGGCAAGTCAATTTGCGGGGCTGTACGGTTCGCCGTATCATTACGAGAACGAGAAACGAACCGAACGCGGAATTCTCTCGGCGAAAACGGCTTATTCGCACATCACGCAGGTCAATGACAAGTTGCCCGCGCCGATTGCTTGGGTCTCGATAAATACGCCGCTTGAAAATCCCTACATACCGTTCGCCGTGTCGAAAATGCCCGACGCATATCATCACGCGCTGCGGGACACTTACGACGGCTCGAAAATGTTTTGGATGTCGAATCAGATCATAGCTTTAAGTCGCGGCTACTGGAATTCACTTGGCGGCACGGTTGAGGAGGCTGTTCGTCAGTCTGAAAAGAATTCTCTTGAGCTTGTCGAGTCGTCGCGTACTTTGTCGAAAGAAAAATTCGCCGCGACCTTGAACAAGAACGCGGAGAAAGTTTTTGAGGATTGGAAAAATCTTTACACGCGGCTTTTGATTCAATATGACGGCGGCGCGGGCGTTCACTACGACGAAAGGCATTTGCCCGCGCCCGACGCTCCGACGAAGTATTAGAGCGTGACCAAAAAATATTCGTGCTCCGTTTGGAGGATTAACTTCAACAAGTCCGCGAACGCCAAAGAAATTGTCGCGGTATTGGTGTTCGGATGGAGCAGTAAAGTTTTATCTTGAAGTTCGGCGTCAATGACGAGCCGGACTTTTTTTGCGCCGTCGTTGATTATTCCGAGCGGCGTCACGGCTCCCGTATGCAAGCCCAAAATTTCTTCAAGCTCCGCCTCCGACGCAAAGGACAATCTCGGCAGGTTCAAAAGTTTTGCGACGAGTTTCAAATCTGCGCGTTTATCGGCGGGCAGGACGAGTAAAAAATATTCGCCGCGCTTGTTCCGAAGGAAAAGATTTTTGCACGGTTGCCC
>CAMYWI010000190.1 GCA_947302675.1 uncultured Selenomonadales bacterium
CGGCTCAACAACTCGCCGCAATGAAATATCATCAAGAGTTCAATTCTTTGCATTTAATGCTCGCGTTGGCGAAGGAGCCGGAAGGTTTGCTGGCGACAATCTTTGCCGATTGTCAAACGGATTTGCCAATGCTCAAAGTGAAACTCGAAGCGGAGCTGAATAAAATTCCGCAAGTCAAAGGGCAAGAGCGGCTGTCAATGGGCGTCGACCTCGCCCGCGTAATCGGCAAGGCGAATGATTATGCAAGCTCCATGAAGGACGAATTTATCAGCACGGAACACTTGCTCCTTGCGCTCGTCACTGACGGCAAAAAGGAACTTCAAGACATTGCAAAAGATTTTAAGCTGACCAAAAGCAAAATCGACGACGCTATCAAAAAGAATCGCAAGCAGAACGTCACGAGCGATAACCCCGAAGAAACTTATCAAAGCCTTGCGAAGTTCGGCAGGGATTTAACGCAAGCGGCGCGGGCGGGCAAGCTCGACCCTGTTATCGGGCGCGACGAGGAAATTCGCCGCACGATTGAAATTTTGAGCCGCAGGACAAAAAATAATCCCGTGCTTATCGGCGAGCCAGGTGTCGGCAAAACTGCGATAGTTGAAGGCTTGGCGCGTCGAATCGTCGCGGGCGACGTTCCCGAATCACTCAAGAATAAAACTCTGTACGCACTTGATATGGCGTCGTTGATTGCCGGCGCGAAGTTCAGAGGCGAGTTCGAGGAGCGTTTGAAAGCCGTCCTCAACGAGATTACAAAGTCCGACGGGCAAATCTTGTTGTTTATCGACGAAGTTCACACGGTTGTTGGCGCGGGCAAGGCGGAAGGCGCAATGGACGCCGGAAATATTCTTAAGCCGATGCTAGCTCGCGGTGAGTTGCGTTGCATTGGCGCGACGACTCTCAACGAGTACCGCAAGTATCTTGAGAAGGACACCGCCCTTGAACGTCGTTTCCAACCCGTCATGGTCGGCGAGCCGAGCGTCGAAGACACGATTACTATCCTGCGCGGCATTAAGGAACGCTACGAAGTTCATCACGGCGTGAGAATTCGCGACGCGGCTTTGGTCAGCGCGGCGACGCTCAGCGACAGATATATCAGCGACAGATTTTTGCCCGATAAAGCGATTGACCTTGTCGACGAGGCGGCGGCTAAACTTCGCACGGAAATTGAATCACTGCCCGCGCCCATTGACGAGACGCGCCGCAAGATTATGCAACTCGAAATTGAGGAGCAGGCTCTCAAGAAAGAATCCGACGCCGCGTCTAAGGACAAGCTCAAATCCATTGCCGAAGAAATTTCTCAACTCAAGGACAAGGAAAAAGTTCTGCGCGACAAGTGGGAGGCGGAAAAGCAATCGATTCTGCGCGTGCGTGCGATTAAAAAGGAAATTGACGCCGTTAACAACGAGATTGAAGAGGCGCAACGCGCGTACAATCTGCAAAAGGCGTCCGAGCTTAAATACGGCAAACTCCCGCAACTCATGAACGATTTAAAGAAGTTCGAGGAGGAAATTGCCGCGCAGAGTAAAGACAATCGCCTTTTGAAAGAAGAAGTCGGCGAGGAAGATATTGCCCGCGTCGTCAGCCGTTGGACGGGCATTCCGCTTGCCAAAATGCTCACGGGCGAGCGCGAAAAACTTTTGCACCTCGAAGACACTTTGCATGAGCGCGTTGTCGGTCAAGATGAGGCTGTCAAGGCAGTCAGCGAGGCTATCCTTCGCGCCCGCGCAGGTATCAAGGATCCCAATCGTCCAATCGGTTCGTTTATCTTTCTCGGACCGACGGGCGTAGGCAAAACCGAGCTTGCCAAAGCACTCGCGGAGGCTCTCTTCGACGACGAGCGCAGTATTATTCGCGTCGATATGTCCGAATACATGGAAAAGCATACGGTTGCGCGTCTTATCGGTGCGCCTCCTGGCTACGTCGGCTACGACGAGGGCGGACAACTTACTGAACAAGTTCGCCGCCGCCCCTACAGCGTCATTTTGCTTGACGAGATTGAAAAGGCTCACCGCGATATTTTCAACGTACTCTTGCAAATTCTCGACGACGGCAGATTGACTGACGGCAAAGGGCGCGTCGTCAACTTCAAGAACACGATTATTATCATGACGAGCAATCTCGGCTCGCAGGAAATTCTTACTCGCGCGAAAATCGGCTTTATCACCAACAAGGCGTTCGCCGAAGCCGAGAACATTATCAAGAATTTGCTCAAGGATTACTTCCGCCCCGAATTTTTGAATCGCATTGATGATATCGTCGTCTTCAAGTCGCTCGCTCAAGACCAGGTCAAGGCTATCGCCGAAATTCTGCTTAAAGATCTTAGCGAGCGTCTCGAAAAACAAATCAACGTCAAGCTCACGTGGACGCAAGACGCCGTTGACGCGCTCGCCAGTCAAGGTTTCGACGCCAACTTCGGAGCGCGACCGCTGAAACGTCTTTTAACTCACACGGTCGAGACGGAGCTAAGCAAGAAAATTATCGCGGGCAACGTCAAGGACGGCGACACCGTTGAAATCGGCTTTGACGGAAAAAATTTCCTCTTCAACGCGAAAGTTAATCTCGAAAAATAAATCTCAATCGATAATTTCTTCCCGACTGCGGTCGGGATTTTTTTTGTCAACAATCGACGCCTTGACTTAGAGTTTGATTTATGATTTATTTTAGCGGCTGAGGTGAATTTTATGACTGAAAAAAATTTGCTTGAACTCCTGCGCGAGTACAAGGCGAATAAAATTTCGGAGGAGAAAATTTTTGCCGCGCTGAAAAATTTTTCGCTGGCGACGGAGAATTTGGGATTCGCGACGATTGATCACGGGCGCGAACTTCGACAGGGTTTTCCTGAAGTTGTCTATTCGCCTGGCAAGACTAAGGAGCAACTCAAAATTATCTTTAAAAATCTTTACGAGCGGAGCGCGGGCAACTTGATAGCGAGTCGTGCGAGCCGCGAGCAATTTGAATTTTTGCGCGACGAAATTCCTGCGGCGGTCTTCGACGAGACGGCGCGAATGATTTACGTTGACCGCGATAAAACTTTGCAACGCGACGAGCGCAAAAAGATTTTAATCGTGACGGCGGGCACGAGCGACATTCCCGTTGCGGAGGAGGCGCGACTCACGGCTTATCTTTGGGGCAACGCCGTCGAGACTTGCTACGATTGCGGCGTCGCGGGGATTCATCGTCTGTTCGCGCACATTGATAAAATCACTTCGGCAAATGTTTTAATTGTCGTGGCGGGCATGGAGGGCGCGTTGGCGAGCGTAGTCGGCGGCTTGACCAATCGTCCGGTTATCGCAGTTCCAACGAGCGTCGGTTATGGCGCGTCGTTTAACGGGCTTGCCGCGCTTTTGGCAATGCTTAACAGCTGTGCGACGGGCGTCGGCGTCGTCAACATTGATAACGGGTTCGGCGCGGGTGTCCTTGCCGCAAAAATCAATCGCATTTGAACTTGAAAAAATATTCGGCGTGTGTTAGGTTAAGGGGCGCAAAGGAGGCAACTCAATGGAACAAAAAATATTATTGGAGCAAAAAATAAAAGACCTGCGCGGGCGTTCGGGCGAGGCGATAAAAACTTCGGCGACGCTTAAGGAACTCGACGATGTTCGCGTAAAGTTCTTGGGCAAGAAAGGCGAGCTTACCGGCTTACTGCGCGGCATGAGCCAACTTGCCGAAGACGAACGTCCGCAAATCGGCAAAATCGTCAACGAGGCACGCGCCGAAATTGAACAGCTTATCGCAGAGAAAAATTCCGAGCTTAAAACTTTGGAGTTGCAAAGAAAATTGGCGTCGGAGAAAATCGACGTGACTTTGCC
>CAMYWI010000191.1 GCA_947302675.1 uncultured Selenomonadales bacterium
TACTTTCTTTGGGCGTAGCAAAGAAAGTATGAGAAACGCCGCATTTCCTCTGACTAAACTTTGCTTATCGGAGCCGCCTTGAGTTTCAAAGTTTTAACGCCATATTCGGGATTTTTAAAATGAATTACAACCTTGTCGCCGTTTACCGTCATGACCGTGCCAAGCCCCCACTTACTGTGATTGATCATATCGCCGGCTTGCACTTCGACGGGCGGCGTATTTTTTTTCTCGACAGTTTTAATCTGCGCGGGACGTGGAGTTATTGTCGGCTTGGGATTTTGAACTAGAGAATTTTTCTGCGGCGGCTTAGCTTTATTGCCTAAGCTCTCAACGCAAGAGTCTGGAATTTCTTCAATGAACCGCGAGATTTCTTGCAGACGCTTTTTGCCGAAAGACATTCTGGATTCCGCCGCCGTAATGTAAAGTTTCTTCTTGGCGCGAGTGATTGCGACGTAACAAGCTCTCCGCTCCTCTTCCAATTCCGCCTGGTCAACAAACGAGCTGAAGTGCGGGAAAATCCCGTCCTCCATGCCCACGATAAACACGACCGGAAATTCCAAGCCCTTCGCCGCGTGCACCGTCATCAGCTTGACGCGCGAATCTTCCTCGTTGAGCGTGTCCATGTCCGTTATCAGCGCGACGTGATTCAAAAAGTCTTGCAAAGTGCCTTCGGGGTTCTTTTCCAGAAATTCCTTCGCGCCGTCGACGAACGCTCCCAAATTTTCCTCGCGCGAAAGATTTTCCTCCTTGCCACCTTGAACAGCGTCTCTTATCATTTCGAGATAGCCCGACTCCTCAAGCACCGCCATTATCAACTTGTCGACCGAAAGATTTTTAGCCGACTCCGTGAAACTTATCATCATTGCCGCAAATTTTTGCAGTCCGTCACGGAAACGCGGCGGGAATTTCAGTTGCGCCACGAGATCTTTATCCATGATGACTTCCATAATCGAAAGCCCTTGCTCGTTCGCGAACTGCGCCAGCCGCCCCAAATTCGTTGAGCCAACGCCACGCTTGGGCGTGTTGATGATTCGCATGAGATGCAAATCGTCATGCGGATTGTTGATGACGTGCAGATAAGCGAGAATGTCTTTGATTTCCTTGCGGTCGTAAAACTTCAGCCCGCCAACTATGAAGTACGGAATTTCCTCGCGCATAAATCTTTCCTCGAACAGCCGCGACTGCGCATTTGTGCGATAGAGCAACGCGATTTCGTTGTAGGAAAAATTTTCGTAGGTGACGAGCCGCTTAATCTCTCTGGCGACAATCGCCGCCTCCAAGAGGTCGTTGTCGCAGGTGACGAATTTAATTTTCTCGCCTTGCTCGTTCTGCGTGCGGAGATTTTTTGGCTTGCGGTAAATGTTGTTCTTGATGACGGCGTTTGCCGCGTCCAAAATGATTTGCGTCGAGCGATAGTTCTGCTCCAAAATGATAACGGTCGCCTCAGGATAATCGCGCTCGAAATTCAAAATATTGTTCATGTCCGCGCCGCGCCAGCCGTAAATCGATTGGTCCGCGTCGCCGACCACGCACAGATTTTTGTACTTCTCCGCAAGCAAATTCGTCAAGACGTACTGCGCGACGTTGGTGTCTTGATACTCGTCAACCAAAATGTACTTGAACCGCTCGCGATATTTTTCCAACACGTCGGGATAATTTCTGAACAGCTTGACCGTCTCAAAAATCAAGTCGTCGAAGTCAAGCGCGTTGTTCGCCTGCAACTTTTGCTGATAAAGCTCGTAAATCATCACGACGCGAGCATCATAAGCGTTGCCGTCTTCGGAACTTTTTTCTCTGAATTCTTCGGGCGAGATCAGATTATTTTTCAAGCCGGAAATTTTTCCTTGAACACCGTCGAAAATAGTTTCGTCGAGCTTGAGTTCAGCGACGCATTTTTTGACGAGATTTTTGGAGTCGCCGGCGTCGAAAATCGCGAAGTTGCTGTTAAATTTGCCGGTGACTTTAATTTCGCGGCGCAGAAGTCTTGCGCAGAAGGAGTGGAAAGTACTAAGCACGACGCTTTTGGCCGGCTCGCCGATAAGTTTTTCTGCGCGGGATTTCATTTCGTTAGCGGCTTTGTTCGTGAAGGTTATCGCCAAAATATTGTACGGCGAAATTCCATGCGCGATGAGATTTGCAATTCTGCAGGTCAGGACGCGCGTCTTGCCGCTACCCGCGCCCGCCATTACCAAAAGCGGTCCTTCGAGACACTCAACCGCTCGTCTTTGCTCAGGATTTAGATTTTCAAAAAAAATTTGCTCAGTCAAAAGAGCATTCCTCCTCTCAATGAGCAATTATATTGCTTAAAAAAATTTTTTCAAGCGGCGGCGTTCGTGGAAAGGTTGTAGTAGACGCCGCGCAGTTTCATCAAGTTTTCGTGCGAGCCCTCTTCGGTGATGTTGCCGTGCTCAAGGACGAGAATTCTGTTGGAGTTGCGGACGGTCGCGAGGCGGTGAGCGACGGTTATAGTCGTGCGGTTCTCGGAAAGTTTTTGCATAGCCTTTTGAATTTGGCGTTCGGTCTCGTTGTCGAGGGCGGAAGTTGCCTCGTCGAGGATTAAAATTTTCGGATTGCGCAGGAACATGCGAGCGATAGCAATACGTTGTTTCTGCCCGCCGCTTAGTTTAACGCCGCGTTCACCAATAAAAGTGTCGTAGCCGTTCGGGAGCGCAGTGATAAATTCGTGCGCCTCCGCGAGACGAGCCGCCTCGATAATTTCCGCGTCGGTAGCGTCTTCGCGCCCGTAAGCGATATTTTCCTTGACGCTCGCCGAAAACAGGAAGGTATCCTGCTGAATCATGCCGACTTCGCGGCGCAAGCTGTCCGTCTTGACGGTTTTAATGTCGCACCCGTTGATAGAAATTTTGCCGCCGTTCAAATCGTACATGCCAAGAAGAAGTTCGCAAAGCGTGGTTTTGCCGCCGCCGGTCATGCCGACAATCCCGATGTGCTCGCCCGCCGCAATGCTCAAGTTGAAGTCGTTAAAAATCGGCGGGTTGTTCTCGTAGCCGAAGTTCACGTGCGAGAATTCAATCGCCTGCGTGTTGCCTTCAATTTGGGCGACGCGCTCGGCGGAGAGTTCGCTACTTTCGGGAAGGGTCATAAGCTCGCGATAACGTTCGACGCCCGCCATGCCGCGCTGATAAACTTCCGTCAGCATCATGAGTTGGAAGACAGGTCTCATGCAAATCATCATGTACAGCAGGAACGCAACCAGGTCGCTGATTTTCATTAAGCCGAGACTGATTAACGCGCCGCCCAAAATGATTATCGCAAGGTTCGTGATGTTGGCGAAGAAGTCAACGCCGCCATGAAGTTTGCCGACCGTTTGATAAGAAATTTTTTGCACGGAGAGAAGACTTTCCGCCGCACGGAGCATTTTATCGAGTTCTTTATCCTCGTTGCTGAAAATTTTCACGAGGCGAATTCCCTGCAAGCTCTCGGAAATTTGTCCGCTCAAGTCGCCAGTATTTTGCCGCGCCGCCATGAACATTTTCTTCATGTCGCCGTTGAGTTTGATTGTCGTGACGGTTTTAAAAATCAACAGCGCGGTGACGATTGCCGCGAGTTGCCAGTTAAGGTAGAAAAGCAACGCGACCGAACCGAGCAAAGTTACCGTGCAGGTTATGAACAGATGCGGGATTGCAAACATGAGTTCGCCGACTTCCGCAATGTCGTTGACGAGCCGCGAGAGTAATTGCCCGCTTTGCGCGTTGTCGTAGAAGGAATAGCCCATGCGCAGGAGGTGGCGGAAAAGTTTTTCGCGCATTGTGAATTCGATTTTGGCACCCATGCCGCGCCC
>CAMYWI010000192.1 GCA_947302675.1 uncultured Selenomonadales bacterium
GCAGTCTTGAAGGCGTCGCGCCGACAAAAAATAAATGCCTGCCGATTATCGCCGTTTCCACGACTTCGGGCACTGCCGCCGAAGTTACGATTAACTACGTCATCACCGACGTTGAAAAGAATCGCAAGTTCGTCTGCGTTGACCCGAAGGATATTCCCGTCGTCGCCGTCGTCGATTCGGAAATGTGCGCGTCGATGCCCGCCAAACTCTGCGCGGCAACCGGTATGGATGCGCTCGTGCACGCGATTGAAGGCTACATCACCAAAGCCGCGTGGGAACTCACCGACATGGTTCACCTCAAGGCGATTGAGATTATTTCAAAAAATCTGCGCCGCTCAGTCAAAGGCGACCCCGCCGGTCGCGAGGCTATGGCTCTCGGTCAATATATCGCGGGCATGGGCTTTTCAAACGTTGGCTTGGGCATTGATCATTCTATGGCGCACCCGCTCAGCGCAGTTTATGACATTCCGCACGGAACGGCTTGCGCAATTTTGCTCGCGCCCGTCTTAAAGTTCAACGCTCCCGCAACCGACGAACGTTATCGCGAAATCGCTCGTGCAATGGGCGTCGCCGACGTTGACGACATGAATCAGGAAGAATATCGCGCCGCCGCAATCGAAGCTGTCGCCAAGCTCAGTACCGACGTCGGCATTCCGACAAAATTATCTGAACTCGGCGTCAAGGCGGAGGACATTGACTTTTTAGCGGAGTCGGCTCTCGCGGACGCCTGCACGCCCGGCAATCCCCGCGACGTCACCAAAGAACAAATCGCAGAAATCTATCGCTCAATTCTCTAACCTTTGAATTTTAAAAAAGTAGCGGGTAATCGCAACCAGGACGTGCGACCGCCGCGACTATTTTGCGTGACGCAAAATACAGCGGTTAAACGCCCTTTCTTTGCATACTTTCTTTGGGCGCAGCAAAGAAAGTATGAAGAACCCTCGCAGAAATCTATCGCTCAATCCTTTAAAACTCCAAAGCAAAAACTTAAACAGCGGCAGGAAAAATACTGTCGCTGAATTTTTTTGGTCAAACCCCTTGACTTTTTGTCTAATTGGTGTTAAGGTTTGCACCAAAAGAGAGGTGAACGACTTGGAAGAAAAAAAAGTCATCGTCAACAACGAGGAGGACGACGACAGCACACAAATAAATTTACAAATGAAACAAGCCGCGCCCGAAGTCGAAGAGCAAACTTTGGAAGAGACGCCCGACTTGGCGGCGGAGCTTGAAAATTTAAAGGCGGAACTCAACGCGAAGGACGAACGATTTTTGAGACTGCAGGCGGACTTCGATAACTTCAGGAAACGTACGGCTCGCGAAAAATCCGAACTCGCGGCGGTAATCGAACAGGCGTTCTTGAAAGACTTGCTCCCGCTCTTGGATAATCTTAGTCGCGCGTCGGAGGCAGTTGAAAATGCCGACGTTGAAAGCCTTCGCAAGGGAATCGAGATGATTAAACAAGAGACCGTCGCCGTCATGGGCAAGCACGGGCTTGAACCGATTGACACTTTGAACAAACCGTTTGACCCGAATTATCATCAAGCGGTTGGCACGGTCAAAGACGACAGCAAACAGGACGGAACCATTGCCGCAGAATTCCAACGCGGCTACGTCGCGCGCGGCAGGGTCATTCGTCCGAGCATGGTACAAGTTGTTAATAATGCGTAATGGGTTGAGAATTGGAGGGAATTCTTCATGAGTAAAGTCATTGGTATAGATTTGGGAACAACAAACAGCGTCGTCAGCGTCATTGAGGGCGGCGAGCCAACAGTTATCACTAATCCCGAAGGTAGCAGAATCACGCCGTCGGTCGTCGGTTTCACAAAGGACGGTCAACGCCTCGTCGGTCAACTTGCAAAGCGTCAAGCCGTCAGCAACCCCGACAGGACTATTTCTTCTATCAAGCGTCACATGGGCGAGAGCTACAAAGTTTCTATCGACGGCAAAGACTACACGCCGCAAGAAATTTCCGCAATGATTCTGCAAAAGCTCAAGGCTGACGCGGAGGCTTATCTCGGCGAGACCGTCAAGCAAGCCGTTATCACCGTGCCCGCCTACTTCAACGACAGCCAACGTCAAGCGACTAAAGACGCCGGAACTATCGCGGGCTTGGAAGTTTTGAGAATCATCAACGAACCGACAGCGGCAGCCCTTGCTTACGGTTTGGATAAGGATAACGACGAGACGATTTTGGTCTTCGACTTGGGCGGCGGTACCTTCGACGTGTCGATTCTTGAACTCGACGAGCATACTTTTGAAGTCAAGGCGACCAGCGGCGATACTCACTTAGGCGGCGACGACTTCGACAAAAAAGTTATGGATTGGATGGTCAGCGAGTTCAAACGCGAAAACGGCATTGACCTTTCCGCAGATAAAATGAGTGCGCAACGTCTTATCGAGGCGGCGGAGAAAGCTAAGATTGAGCTTAGCTCCATGACTTCGACGAATATCAACCTGCCGTTCATTACCGCCGACGCAAGCGGTCCTAAGCATTTGGACTTGACCTTGACGCGCGCGAAGTTCGACGACTTAACCCGCGACCTCGTTGAACGCACAATGGGTCCGACCCGCAACGCCATGAAAGACGCCGGCTTAACTGGTAAAGACATTGACAAGATTATCCTCGTCGGCGGCTCAAGCAGAATTCCCGCCGTGCAAAATGCTATTCGCGAAATTTTGGGCAAGGAACCTTCAAAGGGCATTAACCCCGATGAATGCGTTTCAATCGGCGCAGCTATTCAAGGCGGCGTGCTCGCGGGCGAGTTCGGCAAGGGTAACGAAATTCTTCTGCTCGACGTGACTCCGTTGTCTCTGGGCATTGAGACGCTCGGCGGCGTCTGCACAAAGATTATCGAACGCAACACGACTATCCCGACGCAAAAATCTCAAGTCTTCTCGACGGCGGCGGACGGTCAAACCAGCGTCGAAATTCACGTCTTGCAGGGCGAACGCGAAATGGCGGCGGGCAATAAAACTCTCGGTCGCTTTGTCTTGAGCGATATTCCGCCTGCACCGCGCGGCGTGCCGCAAATCGAAGTCACCTTCGACATTGACCGCAACGGCATTGTCAACGTCAGCGCGAAAGATAAGAGCACTGGCAAGGAACAGAAAATTACAATTCAATCGTCGAGCGGCATGAGCAAGGACGACATTGACCGCATGGTTAAAGAGGCGCAGGCGCACGAGGCGGAAGATAAGAAACAGCGTGAGGCCGCCGACGCCAAGAACGACGCCGAGCACACCGTTTATCAAGCGGAGAAAACTTGCAAGGACTTCGAGGGCAAAGTCGACGACGAGCTGATTAAAAATGTTCGCAACGCCGCGCAGAACCTCAAGGATAAGCTCGACAGCGACACCGAGACGCTCAAGAAGTTGACTGAAGAAGTCCGCCAGGCTCTCTACAAGCTCAGCGAGGCGGCTTATAAGGCGGGCGCGGCTCCGAATCAGAGCGAGCCTAATGCCGACTTCACCAAGCAACAACAAGCCGACGATAAAAAAGATGACGATGGCACAATCGACGCCGAATGGTCAGATAAAAAATAAATCGTAACGAATCCGCAGGGGAGGGAGACAAAACTCTCTCCCCGCTTTTTGCTTAAGGAGCTGATTTTATGGCTGACAAGAGAGATTATTACGAAGTGCTCGGCGTCAACAAGAACTCGACCGACGACGAGATTAAGAAGGCTTATCGGAATTTGGCGCGGAAGTATCACCCCGACTTGAATCGCGACGACCCCAAGACCGCCGAAACCAAGATGAAAGAAATCAACGAGGCGTACGACGTTTTGAAGGAC
>CAMYWI010000193.1 GCA_947302675.1 uncultured Selenomonadales bacterium
CGACGGCGGCTTTAATCGCCTCCTCCGCTAAAACCGAACAGTGCAACTTGTGAACGGGCAACCCGTCCAAAGCCTCCGCGACCGCTTTGTTTGTCAACGTCATAACTTCGTCGTACTCATTGTCATTGCAAAAGAAATTGAGCAAGCCAGCTGAGCCGACCTGCTCTTGAAAATTTTCAATCTGCCTCCCGAACGTCGGGGGGCGGATTTTTTTTGCGGTAATCGTCGACGGCGGCTTTAATCGCCTCCTCCGCTAAAACCGAACAGTGCAACTTGTGAACCGGCAACCCGTCCAAAGCCTCCGCGACCGCTTTGTTTGTCAACGTCATGACTTCGGCGAGCGGCTTGCCCTTAATGAGTTCGGTCGCCATTGAACTTGAGGCAATCGCCGAGCCGCAACCGAACGTCTCAAATTTCACGTCGGTAACAATGTCGTCGTCAATCTTGAGATAAATCTTCATGATGTCGCCGCAAACCGCGTTGCCGACCTCGCCGACGCCGTCCGCGTTCTCAATGCTACCGACGTTGCGCGGGTGGCGGAAATGATCCATAACCTTTTCGCTGTAAAGTGCCATACAAATTCCCCCGTCACAAAATGAACTCGCGCTTGCCGCTGACTTTGTCCTTCCAAAGCGGCGAGATACTCCGTAAATATTCAACGACCTCCGCAACGGCTTGCACAATGTAATTTACGTCGTCTTCCGAAGTCGTCTCGTCAATCGAAAGTCTCAAGGAGCCGTGCGCAATCTCGTGCGGTCTGCCGATAGCCAAAAGGACGTGACTTGGGTCAAGCGAGCCTGAAGTACAAGCCGAACCACTCGACGCGCAAATCCCCTTGTCGTCGAGATGGAGCAGAAGACTTTCGCCCTCGACGCCTTCAAAGCAAAAGTTCACGTTGCCGGGCAAGCGATTTTTTCTGTCGCCGTTCAAAGTGCTGTGCGGTATCTGCGCGAGACCGTCAATCAATTTTTCGCGCAGGGCAAGAATTTTTTGCGTGTTGACTTCGAGATTGTCGCAGGCGTCCTGCAGAGCAGTTGCCATGCCCAAGCTCGCGGGAAGATTTTCAGTGCCGGCGCGTTTACCTTTCTCCTGTGCGCCGCCCTCAATCAGATTGACAAGCGGGACGCCCTTCCTCGCGAAGAGGACGCCGATACCCTTCGGACCGTGAAACTTATGCGCGGAAATGGAAAGCATGTCAATATTCTGCGCGGCAACGTCGATAGGCAAATGCCCAGCGGCTTGCACGGCGTCGGTGTGGAAAATAATTTTTTTCTCGCGACAAATCTTTCCGATGTCGGCAATGGGTTGAACGGTGCCGATTTCGTTGTTGGCGAACATGACGGTCACAAGGCAAGTGTCGTTGCGAATGGCATTGGCGACTTGCGCGGGCGTGATGATTCCGTTGTCGTGCACGTCAAGCAATTCAATCTCAAAATTTTCGCGCTCCAACTTTTTGAGCGTGTGCAGAACCGCATGATGTTCAAAGGCTGTGGAAATGATGTGGCGTTTATTTTTGCGTGCGCCGTTTTTTGCGGCGGAGAGAATTGCTTGATTGTCCGCCTCGCTACCGCCCGACGTGAAATAAATTTCGGAGGCGTTCGCGCCAATGCAAGCCGCAATTTTCGCCCGCGCAGTGTTCAATTCTTCGGCGGCGCGTTGCCCGAAAGCGTAGAGCGACGAGGCATTGCCCCAAGAATTTTTCATGGCGGCAAGCATCGTCTCGATAACGCTCGCGGTCATTTGAGTTGTCGCCGCGTTGTCTGCATAAATCATAAGCTCACCCGCTTAAAAGGTCAGCGCGGACAAATAACGTTCGCCGGTGTCGGGCAGGAGCGCGACGATAGTTTTGCCGGGATTTTTCGCGGCGAGTGTCTTGGCGGCGAAAGCAGACGCGCCCGACGAAATTCCGATAAGCAAACCTTCCGCGCGGGCAATTTCGCGCGTCGTGTTGTAAGCCTCGTCGTTGGTCACGCGGATAATCTCGTCGTAAATTTTGGTGTTGAGCGTGTCGGGGATAAAGCCCGCGCCGATACCTTGAATCTTATGCGCACCGGCTTTGCCCTCGCTGAGCACGGGCGAAGAGTCCGGCTCAACCGCCACGACTTTAATCGCAGGATTTTTTTCCTTGAGGAACTCGCCAATGCCCGACAAAGTTCCGCCGGTACCGACGCCCGCAACGAAAATATCAAGCTTGCCGTCGGTCGCCTCCCAAATTTCTTTTGCGGTCGTGCGCTTATGGCAAGCGGGGTTAGCGGGGTTTGTGAACTGCGACGGAATAAAGGAGTTTGGAGTTTCAGCGGCGAGTTCTTTAGCTTTGGCAATCGCGCCCTTCATGCCGAGACTGCCCGCCGTCAAGACGAGTTCCGCGCCGTAAGCTTGGAGAATTTTTCTGCGCTCAATGCTCATGGTTTCGGGCATGGCGATAATAATTTTGTAGCCGCGAGCCGCCGCGACCGCCGCAAGTCCCACGCCCGTGTTGCCGCTGGTCGGTTCGATAATAACGGAGTCGGGTTTGAGCTTGCCGGAGCGTTCGGCGTCGTCTATCATTGCCCAAGCAATTCTGTCCTTAACGGAACCTGCAGGATTGAAATATTCCAGCTTTGCGAGAATCTGCGCGGACAAATTATTTTTGCGCTCAAAGTTTTGCATTCGGAAAAGCGGCGTGTTGCCGATAAGTTCCTGAAAGCTGTTATAAATTTTTGCCATTGTAAATCCTCCTTAAATACCCTCGCCGTCCAAACCGGTGAAACGGCTTTGAACCGTACGTTCCATTTGCGAGACGCGCCCCTTTTGAATTTTGATAACAAGTCGTCCGTAAAGCAACGTCGAAAATTCTTGCGCGATTTGTCTTCGCACAGTCAGTTGAAATTCTTCGCTCCACGCAAAAATTTTTTCCGACCAATCAGCGACTCGCCGCCGCTGTGTAATTTCGACTTGCATGAGCCGCCCGTCCTGCGCCACGAAAATAACTTCCCCACTCAAAATCTTTTGCATTTCGGCAAGCGCGAAGTCCAAAACCTCGTCGGGGATTGCGCCCGCCTTAATCTTTTTCACGAACAAGCCCCCTGCTTTTTATCGCCGCGCTTAAAATTATCGTGACGAGCATATTTATCGCCACCTCCATTAACAAGCCTGGCGTCGACGCAAGCCCCGCGCTCAGGCTGTCGAAGAGGAACGCGCCCGCCAATGTGTAGCCCGCCGCGATTAGTCCGAGTAAAAAACTTTTCCCTCGCAGTCGCCAAAAGATTTCCGCCTCCGCCGCCTTGATAAAAATCGTCGGCACTATCCATATCGGGAAACCGCTCAAAAAATCCGCCAACGCCGAGCCGATTACTCCGCTCAATATTCCGACGCGCCGCCCGCCGAACATCACCGCAAGAAAAATTGCCGCGTTGCCCAAATGCACGTAGCCGAGCGGGATTGGAATTTTCGGGACGAACGTCGCCACGAACACGAACGCCGTCATTATCGCCGTCAAAGTCAGTTGCCGCGTCTTCAACTTCATCACCTGCTAAAAAACTTCTTTTTTAAATCGCGGCGAAACCTTCCTCAAGGTCAGCGATTATGTCGTCAATGTGCTCCGTGCCGATTGACAGTCGAATCGTCGCGGGCGTGATACCACTTGCAAGCAATTCTTCTTCCGTCATCTGCGAATGAGTGGTTGACGCGGGGTGAATCACCAACGATTTAACGTCGGCAACGTTCGCGAGCAACGAGAAAATTTTCAAGCTGTCGATGAACTTCTGCGCGGCTT
>CAMYWI010000194.1 GCA_947302675.1 uncultured Selenomonadales bacterium
TCAAGACTTACGGCGATTACGTGAGCGCGTTCATGGATTTGGAGAACGGCAGAATCGACGCGCTTGTTTGCGACGAAATTGTCGGGCGTTATGCGATGAGCAAGCAGGACGGCAAGTTCGACGCGCTTGATGTTACTGTCGGTCCCGTCACTCAATTTGGCATTGCCTTCCGCAAGGACGATAACGAACTGCGCGACAAAGTTCAAGGCGTTTTCGATGAAATGGTTAAGGACGGAGCCGCCGCGAAAATTTCCGAGCAGTGGTTCCAAGCCGACTTGCTTAAGAAAAAATAATCGGCAGTTGCTGATTCGCGAACAGTGACCGCCGTCGCGAGACGGGAGTTAGGGAATAGCTGTTATGGAAAAATTTTTTGATATGACGCTCCTCATCATGGAGGGCGCAGAAGTCACGTTGGAAATTTTCTTCGTGACTTTAATTTTAAGCTTGCCAATCGGGGCGTTGGCGGCGTTGGGCAGAATATCGAGTTTCGCGCCGCTGCGCTACCTAATGGAATTCTACGTTTGGATAATGCGCGGGACGCCGCTGATGTTGCAACTGCTGTTCGTGTACTTCGCGTTGCCGATGGTCGGAATAATGTTGCCGGACGTAGCGGCGGCGTTGCTTGCCTTCACGCTCAACTACGCGGCGTATTTTGCGGAAGTCTTCAGAGCCGGCATTCAAGCGATACCGCGCGGGCAGTACGAGGCGGCAAAAGCTCTCGGACTCAAGCACTGGCAAATGATGCGCTACATAATTTTCCCGCAAGTCCTGCGCGTCGTCCTGCCGCCAATTTCAAATGAGACGATAAACCTTGTCAAAGACACGTCGCTGATTTATATCTTGGCAATGAACGACTTGCTCCGCGTGGCGCGGACGATTGTTCAGCGCGAATTCGACATGACGCCGTTTGTAATCGCGGGCATATTCTATCTTGGCATGACGGCGATTTTGACTTGGATCTTCAAGAAACTTGAGCAGCGTTACGGCTCTTACGAGACTTGATTCATTACGAATTACGCATTAAAAAGAGGAGGCTTTAAGTTGGTAAAAAAAATATTGTTGAGTCTCCTCATTTTGATTGCGGCGACTGCGACGGCGAACGCAGAGGAGGAGCAAAAAGCCGAGCCGACTTTCAAAGAGCGCATGGCAAATCTGGCGGAAGTGCAAGCAATAAGATTTGGCTACGGCTCCGGCACAATCCGAATGGTCTTTGACATTACAAAGAAGGTCGAGTTCACGGAGTCTTACGTCGAAAATCCTTCGCGCGTCATAATCGATTTGCAAAACGCCTGGCTCAATCCCAAAGTTCAGCGCGAGGTTGAGTTCAAATCTCTGGCGGCGAAAAAACTTCGCATAGCGCAATTCGACTCGACGACCGTCCGAATTGTTATCGAGTCAATGGCGGATACGCGACCGTTTTATCTGAGCGGCGGCAAGGCAGGTCATCGTTTCGTTATCGACGTGGGCAACGCCGAGTTCAAAGAAGATCCCGAACTCAACAAGCCCGCCCCCAAGCCGACAACTCCAACGATTCCGCCGTCGCCAACTGAACCAACTACGCCAGCCGTCAAAGAAATTCCTCGTGACGTTGAAATCGTCGCCCCTGACGACGACGCGGCTTTAAAAGAAAAACAAGAACGCGAGCTTAAAGAAAAACAAGAACGCGAGCTTAAAGAAAAACAAGAACGCGAACTTAAAGAACAGCAGGAACGCGAACTTAAAGAACAGCAGGAACGCGAACTTAAAGAAAAACAGGAACGCGAACTTAAAGAAAAACAGGAACGCGAACTTAAAGAACAGCAAGAGCGCGAACTCAAAGAACAGCAAGAGCGCGAACTCAAAGAACAACGCAAGCGCGAAAAGGAACTTAAGGAACAGCAGGAACGCGAGCTTAAAGAAAAACGCGAGCGCGAAATTAAAGAGCAACGCGAACGCGAAAAAGAACTCAAGGAAAAAGAAAAACGCGAGAAAAAAGAACGCGAAAAGCAGGAGAAGGAAAAGAAGTCCAAAGATAAAGACAAGGACGACGAAAAAACTGTTGACGCGCCGTTCAAAGATTTGGAAGAAGATTTGGATAAAATCACCAACCTCAAGGGCAGATTGATTGTCATAGATCCCGGTCACGGCGGCAATGACGCGGGCGCAATCGGTCCGACGGGCGTCATGGAGAAAAATGTTACGCTCAAAGTTTCGTTGGAGCTTAAGAAATTGCTTGAGGCGGAGGGCGCGAAAGTCGTCATGACCCGCGAGGGTGATACGACCGTCTCATCAAAAGGTGCCAAAGCCTCCGACATTGAGGAGCTTGGCGCACGTTGCGACGTCGCTAACAGAATCGGCGCGGAGATTTTCATCTCGATTCACGCGGACAGCTTTACTCGACCCGAAGCGCGCGGCACGACCGGCTATTACTACAGCAAGAGCACGACCGGCAGAGGTCAAAAGCTCGCTGATTGTATTCGCCGCAACTTGGTTGAGCAACTCGGTACGCCAAGTCGCGGAACTCAGCCCTGCAATTTCTACGTCGTCAAGAATACCGACATGCCCGCCACGCTGATTGAGCTGGGCTTTATCTCCAACAAGGAAGAAGAAAAGCTCCTCGACTCAAAGGAAGGCGTCATGAAAGCCGCGCAGGGTATCTTCGACGGCATTGAAGATTATTTCGGTTAAAGGAGAAACGCCATGACGGACAAAGACGTTAACAGTCTTGTGGAAAATTTTGGAAAGCCGCTTGCCGACGATGGCGAGGCATTGGGAATTGCCGTTGCATTATCGAATAAGAATTCAAAAAATTTGGCGATGAGTTGCCACGCGAGCCTGTTTGAGATGGGTTACTTGCTGTCGAAGGCGGTCGCGACGATTTCAGACAGTTTGAAAACGGAAGAGGATAAAATGGAATTCTCGCGCGGACTGGTTGGCAGTATGAATTACCTCAACGATAAAAAGTTCGGCAGAAAAAATCGCTTGCATTAAATTTTTGTAAAAAAATTTCTCCGCATTGTCGCGGAGTTTTTTTTTTGCTATCATGGGGAAAAACTTTGGAGGGAAAATTTTCATGAAAATAATTGTGACGGGCGGCGCGGGCTTTATCGGCGGCAATTTTGTTTATTACGAACTCAATCATCACGACGACGAAATTATCTGCCTCGACAAGCTCACCTACGCCGGCAACCTTGAAACTCTCGCCGACGCGCAGAGTAATAAAAATTTTAAATTCATTCGCGCCGATATTGCTGACCGCGAGGCTGTCTATAAACTTTTTGAAACGGAAAAGCCAGATATGGTTGTTAACTTCGCGGCGGAAAGTCACGTCGACCGCTCGATTGAAGACCCCGAACTTTTCCTGCGCACGAATATTATCGGCACGAGTGTTTTGCTCGACGCTTGCAAGAAATTTGGCATTAAACGCTTTCACCAAGTCTCAACCGATGAAGTTTACGGCGACTTGCCGCTTGACCGCCCTGATTTATTTTTTACTGAGCAAACCAACTTGCACACGTCAAGCCCTTACTCGGCAAGTAAAGCCGCCGCCGATTTGCTCGTCCAAGCTTATCAGCGCACGTATCAAATCCCCGCGACTATCAGCCGTTGCTCCAACAATTACGGACCTTACCACTTCCCCGAAAAATTGATTCCGCTCATGATTATCAACGCGCTGGGCGATAAGAAGTTGCCCGTCTACGGCAAGGGCATTAACGTGCGCGATTGGCTTTACGTCGAGGATCACTGCGCGGCGATTGATTTAATCATTCGGC
>CAMYWI010000195.1 GCA_947302675.1 uncultured Selenomonadales bacterium
GGAACCAAACTTGCGCATATGATATTCCAATTCGGCGGCAACTTCAACCTCGCTGACTTCGGGCTTGATGAAGTCCAAAATTTTTTCAAAGGCGCGGTCGGCAATGTCGCAAGCTTTTTTTATGCAAGCAATCTCCGCCGCGTCCTTGACCTGGCGAAGTTTATCAAGCTCGACGGACTTCAACTCGACGCCCTTAATCTCCTTGACAAGATAATCATGCTTGGCAACCGTCATGTCAAGCCCCTCAATTCCAATCTTTTTGTAGCCCGCAAGTTCCTCCGAAATTTTTTTGTAAAGCCCTTCCGTTTGCTCAACGATTTGAAAATTTTTAGTCTCGCGCCGTGCTTGCTCGGTGTAACGTCCGTCGGTCACGAGCTTACGAAAATTTTTCCCGACAAGCAACGCCGTACTGTCGCCGCGAAAGCCGCTGAAGTAGCTGACGTTGACCGCCTTGCTGACTAAGAGCGCGTCGACTTCTTCTGCAGAAAGTTTCTCGTAAAGTTTGGCAAGCCGCTCCGTGAAATCGAAATTCATAATTTGGAATCCTTCTGCAACTTGCGAATGGCAATGTCAAGCGCGGCAATGTAGCTGTCAATTCCAAAACCGCAGATTTGCCCCATGACCACTGGCGCGATAACTGATGTGTGGCGGAATTCCTCGCGCTTGTGTATGTTCGACAAGTGCAACTCGATGACGGGCACGGGCACGGCGGCTATCGCGTCGCGCAAGGCTATGCTGTAATGCGTGAGTGCGCCCGCGTTCAGCAAAATGAAATCGTAACGCCCACGCGATTTTTGTATCGCCTCGACAAGCTCGCCCTCGAAATTTGACTGCAAAAAATTTATCTCGTCGACGCCTGCCTCTTCCGCCCGTTCGCGCAGAATCTCGTTTATGTCGTTAAGCGTCGTTCGCCCGTAAATTTCCGGCTCGCGCGTCCCAAGCAAATTCAAATTCGGTCCGTGCAATACTAAAATTCTCTTGACGTTCAAGCCGTCACTTTCTAATTGCAAATCCTTTCTCTCCTTCCGCAACGGGCAAGTCTTCAAGCTCAAGCTCGTTGACTTTAATCCGCCCCCTGCCCATTTTTATATTCTCGACGAGCTGTTCAATAATCTGCTCCGCGCCTTGCAACTCCATTGTAACGGAGCCGTCGTTCATATTTTTAACCCAACCCGTCACGCCGCAATCCCGCGCAGAATTTCTAACGAACATGCGAAAGCCGACACGTTGCACGCGCCCTTTGGCTCTGCCCGACTTGCGAACAATTTTTTCTGGCTCGACCTGGCTACAAAATTTATCGGTAAGTAAACCCATAACTCCTCAATATCTGATAGCAAATGTATTTTCGCCGACAACAACGGGCAAATCTTCCTGCGTAAAGTTCGTGACCTTAATCCAATCGTCGCCCTTTTTAATTTCGGCGATAAGGCGTTCAATCGTCTGCGGCTCGCCCTGAAACTCCATTGTTACTGAACCGTCGCTCATATTTTTAACCCAGCCCGACGCGCCGAGTTCCATTGCCAAATCTTTGACGAACATGCGAAAGCCGACGCCTTGAACGCGACCTTCTGCACGCCCCGCCTTGCGAATTAAATCCATAATCGCACCTCAATATCTGATAGCAAAGGTGTTTTCGCCGGCGACGACGGGCAAATCACTCTCGGTGAAATTCGTGACCTTAATCCAGTCGTTGCCCTTCTTAATTTTGGCGATAAGGCGTTCAACGGTCTGCGGCTCGCCTTGCAACTCCATTGTGACTGAACCGTCGCTCATATTTTTAACCCAGCCCGTTATCCCGAAAGTCTTTGCATTACTCTGAACAAAAAATCTGAACCCGACGCCTTGAACGCGACCTTCCGCGCGACCCGCTTTGCGAACAGCATTTTCGACGTTGACCGCCGCAATCGTCTCGGCGTCTTCGTCCGCGCCGCCGAAAATATTTCTCCAAAAGCTCATAAGTCTCAACTCCTCATTATTGACCAAATTGCAACGGGCTTGTCGACAGGGATTTTGACGATTTGTTGGGCGTGCGGTGCAGATAAAATTTCCAAGTCGTCCGCGTCGCGTATTGCAGTTATCGTTTGCTGAAAAGTTTCGCCGCGCGGTTGAAAAAATTCCACGCGCTCGCCGACTTCAAACTTGCCGCGCTGTTCAATCGTCGCCGTCATTGTCGAGGCGTCGAAGGCGCGAACTATCCCCAAAAAGTTTGACGCACGACTTGGCTTTGAAGTTTCGTGAATTTCTGTCGGCTCGCCGTCGCTCATGAAAAAGCCCGTCGTGTACGGTCGGTGCGCAATTTTATTCAGCTCATCAAGCCACTCGCCGCGAACTTTAAAATCGCCGTCAAAGTAAGAATCAATCGCCGCCCGATAAACCTTCACGACGCTCGCCACGTAGTTAACGCTCTTCATGCGCCCTTCAATCTTCAAGCTAGCGACGCCGCTTTGAATCACCTTGTCAAGGCACGGGAGCAAGCACAAGTCTTTAGAGTTCATGACGTAGGAGCCGCGCTCGTCCTCGCCGACGGGAAAAAATTCGCCCGCGCGTTTTTCCTCAACCAAGCTGTATTTCCAACGGCAAGAGTGAGTACACGCGCCTTGATTGGCGTCGCGCCCCGTCAAAAATTTCGACAGCCAACATCTTCCCGAATACGATATGCACATTGCCCCATGCACGAAAATTTCAAGCTCCGCCGCGCAGTTCGCCTTTATCTCCAAAATTTCTTCGCGAGTAAGTTCACGCGCCAAGACGATTCGACTTGCTCCGAGTTCGTGAAAAAATTTCGCCGCCCGCCAGTTCGTGACGTTCGCTTGTGTACTGACGTGGATTTTTAAATCAGTCAACTCTCGCGCCAGAGCCATAACGCCCAAATCCGAAACTAAAACCGCGTCGACGTCTGCGCGGGCTAAAAATTTCAAGTAGTCGGCAAGCGCGGCGAGGTCAACGTTGTGCGCGAAGATATTCACCGCCGCATAAATTTTTTTGCCGAGCGCGTGAGTGAAGTCAACCGCCTTCAAAATCTCGTCGCGCGTGAAGTTGTCGCCGAACGCCCGCAAGCTGAAACTTTTGCCGCCGAAATAAACCGCGTCTGCTCCGTAAATCAGCGCGGCTTGCAACTTTTCAAAATTCCCTGCCGGCGCGAGCAGTTCCGGCTTAACGATATTTATTGACAAGATTCAAATGCTCCTCGTAAGTGTTGGCGTAGTGATTGTGCCCGCTGCGGTCGGCGACGAAATAAAGATAATCGGTGTCGGCGGGGTGAAGGACTGCCTCAATCGACGCCATGCCCGGATTTGCAATCGGTCCCGGCGGTAGTCCGACGTGTTGATAAGTGTTGTACGGAGAATCTATCTGCGTGTCGGCAATCGAAACATCTTCCTTTGGCGTGTCCATTAAATATTGCAACGTCGCATCGGTCTGTAGCGGCATGTTCATTTTGAGCCGCTTTAACAAAACCTGCGCGACAATCGCGCGGTCTTCGGGGAATCGAACTTCGCGTTCGACAAGCGACGCTAATGTTATCAGCTCGTAAATCGACAAGTCCATTTTGACCGCTTGCTCGCGCATTGACCGCGTTAATTTTTCGTCGAACGTGTTCGCCATTGAGCTTAAAATTTCCTCAATCTCAACGTCGCTCTCGACCGTGTACGTGTCGGGGAAGAGAAAACCTTCCGCCGCAAAGAAAACGTCCTTGTGCGCGTGC
>CAMYWI010000196.1 GCA_947302675.1 uncultured Selenomonadales bacterium
AGATTCATTGCGCTGATAACTTCCACTCGCTCGCGCAGATTTATTTCCGCTGTCAAAAGTTCTTCGCCGCGCGGACGACAAAAATTCTGGTGGTGTCAAAAAGCTCGGCGACGCCGTGAAAAACTCCGCGACGAAGAAAAAGCCGATTACCGACGGCAAAGTTTCTGGGCGCAAAGATTAAAACAAAAAAGCGGTCTCAAATTCTGAGGTCGCTTTTTGTTTTAGTCGACGTTCAAATTTCTGTCGCGCAAGAGATTCATTGCGCTGATAACTTCCGCACGCTCGCGCAGATTTATTTCTGCCGTTAAAAGTTCTTCGCCACGCCCCGACTCCGCCAAGATTTCTCCGCGCGGATTCACAATCTCGGAAATGCCAGAGCTGTTAGCGAACACGACAAAAATTTGATTCTCAATCGCCCGCGCCTTAGTCAAAATTTGTCGTGGCGTCAAACGTTTCAAACTCCACGCGGCGGGAATAAAAATAACCTCCGCGCCCGCCAATGCAACTTTCCTAATAAACTCCGGAAAGCGCAAGTCGTAGCAAATCGCCAAGCCGCAACACACTCCGTCAAGCTCCACGACAGAAATTTTATCGCCCGCGCAGAAAACCGCGTCTTCCTTTGAAAAGCTGAACAGGTGCGTTTTGTCATAAGTCGCCGCAAGTTCACCGCGCCGATTGACAACGTGACAGCGATTAAAAATTTTGCCGCCGCTTGAAACTATGACCGAGCCGCCGATTATGTTCACGTTAAACTTTTGAGCCGCCGCGCAGAGAAATTCTTTGGTGCGCTCGCCGTCCACGTCCGCGAAGTCTTCAACAGGCTTGGGATAATATCCTGTTGTCCAGAGTTCGGGCAAGATTATCACGTCGGAATTGCGAGCCGCCTCAATTAGTCGCGTTGCTGTGGAAAAATTTTCCTCGACTGCGCCAAGCTCCGATTTGAATTGTGCGATTGAAATTTTCATCAGCCTAATACCGGAATTTTAACTGCGCCGCCGTCAGTCGACAACCGAATATCGAACGTGACGCCGCGCCTCGTCCAACGCTTGAAGGCTTTTTGATAGCGCGAAAAAGTTTCTGGTAACCACTTGTCGGTGAATAAAACAACTTGCCGCCGCCGAAAAAGCCGTTCAGTGTCGTTAAGCCATTTGTAAATGTGCGCAAGAATTTTTTCTAAAGTATGCGGGTCTTCGCAAACCGCGAGCAAATAGGGATAAAAATTGTTGGTTGGCGTACCCATTGGATAAGTGTTGAAGGTGCCTGCGCCCGTGCCGCAAACGTCATCGAACGCTTCAAGCGGCGACAGACCTTCGGAAATTTGATTCGCAATTTCTTCGATAGTCGCGTCAAATTCGCTGTGGCAATTTTTGAGATAAGCCTTGAAAATTTCCTTTAAATCTTCTGATCGCGCCTCAATAAAAAATGGGAAGTCAAAGTGATTGACGCGCTCTTTATCACGAAATCGACTATCGCCGACCCCGCATTCCGATACAATCAAGTTCGCGCCGAGCCTGTTAATCACGTTGGTCAAAGCCTCTTCGCGGTCGATAGTTCTCTGGTCAATAGCCCTGCGATTCCACCAGTAATAAGCATAGTACGAAAAAAATTCTGCGCGGTCGCTCTCGCCTAGATTCATTTCGAGTTCTTCAATCGCCGTGTTGAAAGCGTCCAAAATTTTCGTGATTCTCGATACTGGTGGCTCCTGAAAAGGTTCAACTTGCTCAAGGACGACAAGGATTTTGAATCGCGGGTAATACTTGCCGACGTAAAAGGAATTTTTAAAGAGTTGTTCGACTAGCCTATCCATAAAATCACCTCCGAATTACAAATGCGCCTTCATGCGCAGGATTCTGCGGACGGATTCATTGATTCGCGACTCGGAAATTTCGCCGCGCCTAACCGCCGCAAGTATGCTGTTGTAAACGATTTGCTGACTTTCGTAGTTGTGACAGATAAGCGCGATGTCGCCGCCCGCTAAAATCATCTTAACGCCCAAGCTCGGCAAGTCGGTATGATTTTTTATCGCGCCCATTTCCAAATCGTCAGTTATCACGACGCCGCTAAAGCCCAGCTCGTTGCGCAAAAGTCCCGTCATAATCGCGGGCGACAAGCTCGCGGAGTTCAGCGGGTCAAGTGCGTCATACTTCAAGTGCCCAACCATAATCATGAACTTTGAATTGTCGTGCCAACGAATCACGGTTTTAAACGGCGGCAAGTCCTCCGCGTTCAGAATTTCCTTGCTGTCCTCGACGTTGGAAACTTCAATGTGCGTATCCGTCTTACCCTTGCCGATACCTGGAAAATGTTTCAGCGTGTAGAGGAAATTTTCTTCCTCGTAGCCCTGCGCGGCGGCGTTGACGAATTGAGCAACCGTCTGCGCGTCGTAGCCGAAAGAGCGCGTGTCATTGCTCCCAACGTCGGCGACGGGCGCGAAGTTCAGATTAACGCCGATACTTTTTAAAATGGTCGCGTTGTGCTTAGCCCAGAACGTTGCAAGCGCGGGGTCGCCGCTGTAGCCAATGTCCTCTTGCGAAGGCGCGACTTCCAAAAAATTTTTTCCGCGAACAACTCGCCCGCCTTCCATGTCAATAGCAAAGAACAGCGGAGCTTTTTGATTCGCCGCCGCCTCAATGTCATTGGCAAATTTTTTAGTCTGCGCGACGCTTATCAAATTCCTGTCGTAGAAAATCACGCCGCCGAAGTGAAACTGATTTAGCGAATAAATTATATCGTCGTTTAGCTCCGTGCCGTAGACGCCAATCATGACCATTTGCCCGATTTTCTCTTCAAGTGTCATCGAGTTCAACTTTTCCTCAATCGGGTCGGGCGGCGGCAGAACGTCGGCTTGCACTTCTTTAACTTCGCCGCAACCGGTCAACATTAACGCCGCGCAGATTATCAATAAAAATTTTCTCATGTTATCGCTCCAAATTAACAACGCCCGTCTCCTTGAGCCGCCAACCGTTCACCGAGTCGGAAGTGACAATCGCGGGCGTCTTCACAAAATATTTTTTATAAGTGCCGTCCTTGTAGTTGAGCGCGTAAAGCTCCTTAAGCCCGCCAAGCTCAACCAACATGTCGTCGCAGGGGTTCAGCGGGTTTGGCACAACCGCGAACTCATCGCCCGAACACTTAAACGCCCAATAAATACTGTCCTTAACGTCGATTGCGGGGCGGATTGTCGAGTTGCCGTAGGTTAGCGACTTCAACTTGTTATCGCGGACAAATTTTTCGCACTTGCGCAACTCGCCTGGTGACTCCAACTCCGCCACAAAGTTATTATAATCTTGGACGAAGTTCAGCCACATCTTTTGCGGCGCAAGCGGTGTGATTCGCATTTCTTTATGCTCGTCCAAATTCAAACCGAACGGTTCAACTTCGGGAACGTCCGCTATAACTTGTGGCTCGCGAATTTCGCTGACCCTTTCCTCCAGCGTACTCAATTTCTTTTTTAGCTTTTGCACGTCCTTTTGAAGTTGTTGTAGCTCGTCGCTTTTGCGGTTGTTGCTTGACCAAAGATAAGCCGTCGCCATTAAAAGCACGACGCTCAGTCCCAAGCTCAAGAAATTTAACACATCTGATAAAGCTGTCGTCTCCTCCATAAATTTTTCCCTCCTTTAATAAGAGAAAACAGCGGGTTGTTATAACCCGACCGCGCATGGACGCGCGGTCGCCCGCGCTATTTCGCGTGATGCGAAAT
>CAMYWI010000197.1 GCA_947302675.1 uncultured Selenomonadales bacterium
GATTGTTTTATTCTTTGGAATTTATGCGACACTTGGCGAGGGGCGACCCGCAACCGAACCGATTATCGGCAGTGTGATTGAGGGCATGGCGGCGCAAGAGGCGGGCATTAAAGCGGGCGACGAAATTTTAAGCGTCGACGGTCAAGCAATCGGCACGTGGACGGACTTCACAGACAAGTTGCGGACGGTCGAGGCGGGACAGAATATTTTGCTCCGATATAAGCGCGGCGACGAAGTTAGCGAAGTCACACTCGCGCCGGAGTTCAACGAGCAGGAAAAGCGCGTCTTAATCGGCGTGCAAAGTTCGGTCGTCTACGAAGAAAAATCACTACCCGAAGCGTTCGCGCTGTCGATTGAGCACACAAAGGAAATCACGACGTTTATGCTTGATTCAATCGCGACGTTGTTCAGAGAGCCGGAGCAAACGGAAAATCTCGCGGGACCAATCGGCATTGTGCAAATGTCGGGGCAAGTCGCCGAGCGCGGCTTTATCCCGCTGTTGAACTTCGCCGCGCTCTTGAGCATAAATCTTGGCATAATCAACTTGTTGCCCGTGCCCGTGCTTGACGGCGGTCATTTCGTGAATTTATTTATCGAGGCGGTCAGGGGCAAGCCGCTCGGCGCGAAGGCGGTCGCCTACACTCAGCGCGTCGGCATCGCGCTTTTGCTCATGCTGATGTTGTTCGCCACGAAAAATGATTTGGTTCGCGTCTTCTTGAAGTGAGGAATCTTTATGCGCAAAATTTTTACAATCGGCTCCACGCGCAAGACGGCGGAAGAGTTTTTTGAAACGCTTAAAGATAAAGGCGTCACCAAAATTATCGACGTGCGTTTTAAGAACACGTCGCAACTTTTAGGTTTCACAAAAAGCTACGACCTGGAATATTTTCTGCGTGTGATTATGGACGCAAAATATTTTCACGACAAGAAATTTGCGCCGTCCGAAAAAATTTTGGAACGCTACAAAAAAGGTATCATTGGTTGGGACGACTACGAAAAGGAGTTTGCCGAGCTGATGAAGTACCGCGACATTGACACTTACATTGCCGATAAATATTCCGACGCAGAGAATTATTGTTTGCTGTGCACGGAAGTTTCGCCGGAATATTGTCACAGGCGGCTTGTTGCCGAAAAAATTCGAGACATTCTTGGCGACGTTGAGATCGTTCATTTGTGAGGGGCGGCAATGTTTATTCGCAAGCTGATAATCCTTGCCGCGAGTTCAAAGCGCAACAATTACTGCGTGGCGGGCGTCGACGCGGAAACCGGCGAGTGGATTCGACCAATTTCCGATAATCCCGACCTGGAAGAGGCGGTTCCGCTTGACGACATGAAGTATCCCGACGGCGAGCGCATGGAGCTTTTGGATATTGTAGAAATAAAATTTTCCGACCGAGCGGCGAGCAATCCGATTCAGCCGGAAAATTTTTTTTACAACGTGAAATATTTTTGGCAGAAGGTCGGGCGCGTGACGTTGCAAGAGGTTATAAATCTGCGCGGCTTTGATGAGCGCGACAAAATTTTTTACAACAATGAGCGTTCGATACTCGGAGCTGATGTCGTAAAGTTTGGCGAGCGCGAATCGCTGTTGCTTTTGCCTGTGGAAAATTTATTCATCGCGATTGAAGAGACTGACCACAAAAAATTTTTCGCTGACTTCGATTATCGCGGCAGGAAATTTTATCGGTTCAGCGTTGGCGACATTGCAGTTAGAGAAAAATTCGCCGACAGTCGCGCAGGCAAATACTTTTTCAAGGACAAGGCGGCGGTCGTCTTCAGCTTGACCAATCCTTACTATAAAAACGCAGTGTGTTACAAAATGCTCGCGCAGATTTTTTAAAACGTCGCGGGAGTTTTTTTTTGAAAATTTTTAAGTCGCACGTGCAACTTGCCATTTAATCGGCAACGTGTTAAGCTTGAAAAAAATTCGTGGAGTGATTGACGTGAATTTCATTGGCGCAAAAAAAATTCTTGAGAAAAAGCGCGAATACATTATGCCGTGTCTTGGGCATTTCTACAGCGACCCGCCGCAATTCGTGCGCGGCGATATGCAACATCTCTTCGACAGCGCGGGCAAAAAATATCTCGATTGTTATGCGGGCGTCTCAGTCATCAACTGCGGGCATTGCAACCCGTTCATAACCTCGCGCATGATTGAGCAAATTAAAACTCTTCAACACGTCTGCAACATTTACCTCACGGAGAACTTTGTAAACCTCGCGGAACGCCTCGCCGAAGTCGCGCCTGGCGATTTGCAAAAATCTTTCTTCTGCTCGACGGGCACGGAGGCGAACGAAGGCTCGCTCCTTCTCGCGTCGATTTATACCAAAAGTTCAGAGTTCCTCGCGTTGCAGAGTGGCTTGCACGGGCGCACGAAACTCACAATGAGCTTGACGGGTATTGGCATGTGGCGAACAGATCCTAATCCCGTCGGCGGAATAAATTTCGCGCTCAATCCCTATTGCTATCGCTGCCCGCTCGGCAGAAGTTATCCCGATTGCGATTTGGAATGCGCCAACAAAATCGAGACGATTATCCAAACGGCGACTTCGGGGAAAATTGCCGCGCTCATTGCTGAACCGATTCAAGGTAACGCGGGAATTGTCGTGCCGCCCAAAGGTTACTTCAAGCGCGTCAAGGAAATTTTGGAGAAGTACGGCGCGTTGCTGATTGCCGACGAAGTTCAGACCGGCTTTGCTCGCACGGGGAAAATGTTCGCGATAGAAAATTTCGACGTGACGCCCGACATTATGAGCGTCGCAAAAGCTCTCGGCAACGGTCAGCCGATTAGCGCGTTCATCTCGACGAAAAAAATCGCTGACACTTACACGCGACCAGGCGCGTCGACGCTCGGCGGCAATCCCGTTTCCTCGACGGCGGGGCTTGCTGTCCTCGATTATATTAAGGAAAAAAATCTTATGAGCAACGCCAAAGCTCGCGGCGAACAACTTCTGCGCGGGCTGAAACTTTTGCAAAAAAAATTCCCGATAATCGGCGACGTACGCGGTATCGGGTTAATGGTCGGCGCGGAGTTTGTTCACGCGGACAAGTCGCCCGCCTTCCGTGAGCTTGACGAACTTCTGGAGGAGCTTAAAAATCGCGGCTTTATCGTCGGCAAGAACGGTGTCGGCAGAAATGTCCTCGCCTTCCAACCGCCGCTCGTCATCACCGAAAACGACATTGACGACGTGCTTAACGCGATTGAAATGATTTTGGAGCGCAAATAACATGGACGAGGAGAAAAAAAGTTTCACAGAAAAACTTTCGAGCGCGTTTTTCAGAGGCTTGCTGGTCGTCGTGCCGCCCGCGATAACAATTTTCGTGCTCGTGTGGCTGTTCAACTTGACCGAAGGCATGATAACAAACGTCTTGCCAAACCACATTCCAGGCATGGGGCTTGTAATCGTCATGACGGGCATTTTAATAATCGGCGTCTTGAGCGGCAACTTCCTTTCCAAAAAAATCATTGAGCTGTTCGACGCGCTGATTGACAAAATCCCCGTCGTGAAATTTATCTATGGCTCGGTCAAGCAAGTCACAAAGGCACTGTTCGAGTCGGATTCGGCTTTCAAAAACGTGGTGCTCGTGCCGTATCAAGGCGCGTACGTCTTGGCTTTTATGCTCTTGACAGTGCCCGAACCCGTGCGCGAAAAGCTCGGCGACGATTATGTTTGTGTGTACATGCCGTGGAGCATGAAC
>CAMYWI010000198.1 GCA_947302675.1 uncultured Selenomonadales bacterium
AGCCGCCGCCAAGAAGACCGGCAAAATTATTTCGCTCGTGCTCGATACAAAAGGTCCCGAAATGCGCCTCGGTCTCTTCAAAGATGATGCCGTCATGCTCGTCGAAGGCGAAAAATTTATCCTGCGCAACGACGACATTCAAGGCGATAAAAATCAAGCGACCGTCTCTCACAAGCTCCTTTACACAGAAGTCAACGTCGGCGATAAACTCCTCCTCAACGACGGGCTTGTCGAACTCAAGATTGACGCGATTAAGGGCAAAGATATTTACACCACGATTTTAAATTCCGGCAAGATGAGTTCGCGCAAAAGAGTCGCCGCGCCCGGCGTCGCGCTCGGTCTCCCCGCCATTTCCGAACAGGACGAAAAAGATATTCTCTTCGGCATTGAAAATGACATGGACTTCGTCGCCGCCAGTTTCATTCAACGCGCCGCCGATGTTGAGGCTCTTCGCAAGCTTATCGTCGACAACGGCGGGCACATGGAAATTATCTCCAAGATTGAAAACCTCGAAGGCGTTAGAAATATCGACGAGATCATTGCGGCGAGTGATGGCATTATGGTTGCTCGCGGCGATTTGGGCGTCGAGATACCCGCTGAAGACGTTCCGCTTATTCAAAAAGATATTATCAAGAAATGCAACGCCGTTGGTAAAATTGTCGTCGTCGCAACGCAAATGCTTGAAAGTATGACGACGAACCCGCGTCCGACCCGCGCAGAAGTTTCCGACGTTGGCAACGCTATCCTCGACGGCGCGGACGTTATCATGCTCAGCGGCGAGACTGCCGGCGGTAAATATCCCGTCGAAGCCGCCGCCATGATGAATCAAATCGCCCGCCGCATTGAAGAATCTCTCGAATACAAAGAGATTTTCCTCAACAAAGGTATGCACAGAAAAAATTCGCAGACCGACGCAATCGCCCACGCGACTGTTCAACTCGGCTACGAACTCAACGCCGCCGCGATTATCACGCCGACCAGATCGGGCTACACGACGCGCGTCGTCTCGAAGTACAAGCCAAAAGCTCCGATTATCGCCTTCACGCAGACGGATCAAGTCGCTCGCCATTTGAATTTGCGTTGGGGCGTCTTCCCAATCTCCGGCACTCCTTGGCTCGACATTGTTCAGATGATTGACTACTCCGCAACCAGTGCGCTTGAGCATGAATACGTTAAGAAGGGCGACCTCGTTATCCTCACTGCCGGCATGAAATACGGCGAGGGCGGCACTTCCTCAATCAGACTGCACACAATTTAAATCTACACTAAAAATTTTCGCCCTGCGTAAAATCTGCGCGGGGAATTTTTTTGTGATATAATGCATTCGCGAGGTGATTTTATGGAAAAACATAATCCGAGTTACAGTTTGGAGGAGTTCAAGAATTCAAATTTCGAGATTACCAAAACCGCTCAAAGAACAGCTTTGGAATTGGAATTTGACGAAGAAGATATTCGCCGAATCGTTTCGACAATGCAACCGAAACATTTTTATAAATCAATGACATCATACGCGAATCACAAAATCTGGCAAGACGTTTATCACGTGCCATGCGGCAATCTGATCCTGTACATAAAATTTACCCAAAATGTCATCTCAGAATTTACGTTGCTGTCATTCAAGGAAAAATAGGAGTGATTAAAATGGAAAAAATTCATCCCGAAACGGGAGAAATCTTGCACCGCGACATTAGACCTTTTAAGTTCAACTTCAGAGGCGAGACTGTTACTGTTGACATGCCCGGCTGGTATCCTGCGGAAGGCGACGACGGAATTTTTACTCAGGAAGACATGAAAGTTGCAGGCGATGTGCTAAGAAAATTGAAGGCTCGTGCGAAAACCAAAGAAAATATTTTTGAACTTGGAAATTTATCTATCGCTTAAAAATTTTTCGCCCTGCGTAAAAACTGCGCGGGGAATTTTTTTGTGATATAATTCGACGCGGAAAGGGGGCTTGTAATGAAAACGGTAATAAGCGAGCGATTCAAATCGGTGTTCGTGGCGTCGTTCGCGTCAATGACAATATCCTATGTGCTCATGCTGACGGATAACGTCGTCGCGGGGCAATTCGTCGGCGATGAGGCAGTTGCGGCAATGACGCTCGTCTCGCCGATTATGACGCTGATATTTTTTTTGAGCTATATGGTTGCCGACGGACTGGCGATGATGTTTTCCTACGCCAAAGGCAAGAGCGATCAAGCTAAGGCGAACGAACTTTTTAGCATGGGCATGATTTGTTCAATCGTGACGGGCGTGGTCGTGACTTTGATTCTTGTCGTCTTCCGCGAGAAAATTTTATCGCTGTGGGAAATTTCGCCGGAGCTGATGAGTTACGCAGTTGATTATTATCGCGGGCTGATGTTCGTCGCCTTGCCGTGTATCCTCAACATTTACTTCTACACGATTTACGTTGCGGAGGGCGAGGAAAATATTTGCGTGAAGGCGTCGGCGGCAATGTTCGTCGTCAATGTGATTCTCGACATTTTGCTTGGCTACAAAATCGGCGTACTTGGTATCGGTATTGCGACGGTCGTCGGAAACTTGGTGAGCTTTTTATTCCACGTGCCGTATCTTTTCGCGGCGAAGTGTCAGTTGCGGTTCGTGAAGTATTGGAATGTCAAAGAATTTTGGCAGGGAATTTTCTACAGCTGGTATCACTCAATGGATACGCTGTGCATCGCGCTGGTGCCCGTGATTTTTTCCGAGTACGTCATTTTCAAGTTCGGCGAGCATGAATTAATCGTCGTCACGGTCATAATCAACATGCTGACGCTTTTAATCGTGTTTTACACGGGCATAGTCGATTGCCTTCAACCTATGGTTTGTCAATATCACGCGGAACGCGCCTTGCGCAGCGTGCGAAAGACAATGCACTTGGGAATTAGCGCGACAATCGGCTTGACGTTTATTTTAATCGTGTTCGCATTTATATTCGCGGAATTCTTGCCGGGCATGTTCGGCGTGGCGAGTGAGGAAGAGCTTTATTCCGACTGCGTTTGGGCGATACGAATTTTTATGCCGTTCACATTATTTTTGGGCGTGACGTTGATGTTCAGCAATTATTACATTTACATTGAGCGGTTGAATCTCGGCGCGGCGATAAAATTTTTATTGCTGTTGATTTTGCCGAGCGCGGGCATGTTCGCGGGGACGTTCGGCTTAAAATTCATGTGGCTGGGCGTGGGCGCGTCGTTTATCGTGGCGTTCGTGATAAATTTGCTGTGGACGCGGCGCAATGTCTTGTTAATGGACGCGCAGGAATTCAAGCGGCAATTTTCCTTCGACACGCAGGCGCGACCCGAAAAGTTTCCCGAACTGCAACGCGCACTGGAAAAATATTTCGCCAAAAATTTAGTGCCGAGCAAAATAGTTGCGGCTCTCGTCTCGGAGATTTTTTCAATCTACGCCGCCCGCGCAGGTCGTTTCCAACTCGAAGTGACGATAATCCCTGCCGACCGCACGATTTTAATTTTCCGCGACAACGGCAAGCCCGCCGCGCCGCAATGCCCCCTTCTCGACAAAGTTTTGAGCAAAAGTTACATGACAAGCGGCGACGAAAACAAGTTAGTCGTTGTAATTTAAGACCGGCTATGAAAAATCAAGAGGTTAAAGCCGGAACATAAGGTTTATTATCACGACGGACGGCGAAAATAATGGCAAGGATTTTGTGGCAAAC
>CAMYWI010000199.1 GCA_947302675.1 uncultured Selenomonadales bacterium
ACGACGGGCGCGGTCTGTGAAATTTTTTCTTCGACGACGGGCGCGGTCTGTGAAAGCTTTTCTTCGACGACGGGTTGTGAAAGTTTTTCTTCGACGACGGGTTGTGAAGTTTTTTCTTCAACGATAAGCGCGGGCTTGGAAACTTTTTCTTCAACGACGGGCGCGGGCTTGGAAACTTTTTCTTCAACGACGGGCGCGGGCTTGGAAATTTCTTCCGATAAGGCGCGGTCAATTTCCTCGACACTTGCCGCCGATTTTACGTCAGACTGAATTTTTTCCAGCATGTCGGGCTTAACTTCCTCAAGCGGCTTGAAAGTCTCTTGTAGCGGGAAATTTTCTTCGGGCTTTGGCTCTTCAAAAGGCTTGGAATTTTCGTCGTGAACTTTCGCCGCTTTAACCTCAAGCGGCTTGAAGGCGTCCTGCAACGGAAAATTTTCTTCGGGCTTTGGTTTTTCAAAAGGAGCGGCGTCTTTATCTTCGAGAGCTTTTGCCGCCGCCTCTGCCTTAACGTCGTTCAACGGCTTGAAAACATTTTCGAGCGGAAATTCTTCCGGCAAGTCCGGATTGTCAACGAGCTGAATAATTTTTTTCGGCTCCGATGGTTCGACCGGTTCTTCTTCGGGCGGCGAAGTCTCGCTACCCCATTCAAACTTATCAAGCGGCTTTGGAATTTCTTCGACGATTGGTTTTTCGGCATCTTTCTTGAGTTCTTCTGCATAAGCCGCCTTGACTTGCTCGGTAAAAATTCTTTCCTCCTCGCGCTGTTTTTTTATCAGGAAACTGTTCGCGAGCGTGAGCACAAAGGACGTCGACAGAATCAGCCCGCCCAAGTACAGGAGAAATCTTTTGCTGGGCGCGGGCGATAGGACAGTTGTCGCGAAGAGAACCATAAACGACAGCAGGGCAACCGCAATCAACGTGCTGTAAAAAATTTTCAGCCCAAGCCGTTTCGCAAGCGCGTGCACCAGCATTATGCTGACGACCATGACGCTCGGCACTATCAAAAAAAATGCCAAACTCATCCCTCCACGAAAAATTTTCATTTCGGCTTGCTTGCCGCTTTTGACTTCGACGCGCCGTTTAAAATTCCTTTAAAAATTTTTCAACGCCTGCTATAATTTAGGGGCAAGGGAAATGGGAGAAGGGAGAAGTTTTGTGCACCAATTCTTATTTTATATCGGCGACTTCCCGATTCGCTCTTACGGCGTGATTTTGTCGCTGTCGATTTTTTTGGCGACGGGCGTCGGCTACTTCATGGCGAAAGTTGACGGGCGCGGCTATGAAAAATTTATCGTCGACATTGGATTAGTCGGAGGCTTTTTCGGGTTGCTCGGCGCGAGGCTCTGGGACGTGTTCTTTTTCGACTGGGATTATTATCAAAATCATCTCGACGAAATTTTAAACGTGTGGCAAGGCGGCATGGCTGTTCAAGGCGGAATAATTTTGGGCGTGACGGCGGGAGCAATCTTCGCGCGAACTAAAAAACTCGACGTGATTCACCTTGCCGACCTCATGGCTCCCGCAATCGTGCTCGGTCAAGCATTGGGGCGTTGCGCAAATCTTTTGAACGGCGACGCCTTCGGAGCACCAACCGGCGGCAACTTCGGAATCATCTATCCCGAAACGACGCTTGCCTATCGAACTTACGGAGCGCAACCGCTTTTCCCCGCCGAAGTCTGGGAATGTCAGCTCGACGTTGTGATCTTCGCGTTGCTTTTAATTTTCCGCTGTACAAATTATGTCAAGGGTCAAGCTTTCGCGCTGTACGTTATGCTCTACGCGGCGGCGAGATTTTTCTTGGAGTATCTGCGCGGCGACTACACGGAATTATTTTTCGGCTTGCTCAAGTCCGCGCAGGTCACAAGCGTCGTCGCGTTCACGATAGCCGCAGGAATTTTCATTTGGCTAAAGACTGGAGCTAAAAAATAGTCACGGGTTGTCGGAGAGTTGGGGGGCGTCATGGATGACGCCCTTGAGCCGCGTTTTGAACAGGATGTTCAAAGCGGCACGCCCCCGCGAGGCGAGTTTCTTTGCATACTTTCTTTGCTCGGTCAAAGAAAGTATGTTTAATACAAAAAAGTAAGGTGATTAAAAATGGCAAATGACTTGGACGAAAACATTTTGAAAACGATTGAACGATACAACAACCCGCCGAATCGCTTGCGCTCGGTGCAGGAGATTAACGCCCGCTACCGCCAAACGCTCGACAACTACAAAAAAATTTGCTTTACGTCGGGCGACGTGCGCGACCAGAAAATTGCGGTGCACGCCGAAATTAAAATGCTCGGCTGGGTCTTGGGCAAGCCCGATAAGGAAGTTATCAAGGACATCACCGAAAATTCAAACCGCGTGATTTTTCCGGGTCAGTATCAAAAATGAACGACCTGCGCGAATTGCAAAAGCTCATCGACGAGGAAACGGGCGAGTTCCGAAAGTTCTCTCGGAAATTTTATTTCATAGCGGTCGCAGTGTTTATGTCGCTGGCGTTCGCGCTTGTGCTTTATCCAAAGTCAGGAACGCCGCCGAGTTGGCATGAGGAAATTTTCCCGTCGAACGCGCTAAGCTATATAGTCAACGGAAAACTTGTCACTCTTCCAGACGGCAATTATCCGCTCGCCATGCCGCCCGAAGGAACTTTTGTCGGGAAGGTCGCGCCGCTACTGCTCGTGCAAGTTCGCGGCGTCTATTACCCGCTAAACATTGCCGACGACTCAATTATCCCGCGTCATGGAAAAACCTTGCCTCTGAAAATTTTATTCGGTTTCACGTCCGCGCACGCGGAGAATACTCTCAAGTATGCAGAAAAAAACGGCAACGACGCGCGTGCCGATTATCGCAAAAAAGCGAGCTATTATCTTCAAGTCAAAAATGGTTACGGTCAAGTTCAACGCAAATTTGAGATTCGCGACGTGACGACCAAAGGTTTCAAAGATTAAGATTCGGGAGCCGCTTGACTCGGCGGTTCAGATTGTTTAGGCGGCGGCTCTTCCATTTCCTTAGGCGGATTATTATCCTGCGGCTCGTCGGGGTCGGGCATAACCGTATCGCGGAACTTCGACCAAAAATCTAAATATCGTATCGAGTCCTCGTAAGGGTAAATCTTTTCTAAAGTGATTGCTTCGACATGCGAGAGGTCAACGAGAAATATTGCGCTGACTGCTGCCGTCGCCAATATTAAATTTTTCGCTAACCTTCTCATGGGGGTTCATTCCTTGTAGTTTATTTGAACGGAGCCTGCGGTACGAATCTTCCTCGACCGCCGCCGCGATTATCGCGGGAAGGCTTAGGCTTACTTGGCAAGTAACGGGGCTTGGGGCGTGGCGGATAACTTTTCGAGTAGTAGTCGCGTGGATTTTTTTCCGTCTGGCGCGGGATTTTTATCTGCGGGACAAATCTTTTTTGTTCAACAAAATCTGCCGCTTGGACTTCGCCCGATAAAAATATCAAAATTGCGAGTGTCGCCGAGAGTAGGGCGGCATTTTTCATTTGCACTCCTCCAAAAACTTACACCAATTCTTTTATCAAGAATATCGCGAGCAAGCCGCCGACTATCTCGTGCGGCACGTCCAACGCGATTCCGATTAGTGCCAATATCAGCGGCATTTTCAACCCCTCCTCCAAAAATTTTCGTACCTCATGTTGCAATAAT
>CAMYWI010000200.1 GCA_947302675.1 uncultured Selenomonadales bacterium
TCGGTGCCGACGAACTCGACAATCGCGTCCATGATTCGCGCACGATTGCGCCGCAAAATCTCCGTGTGAAAGCCAATTCCCAACGGCTTGCGAAAAAGAGCCGTCACGCCAAACCAGTCCGCCATGCCGCCGATTGTCGCCGCCAAAAATCCATGATTCAAAAGTCCGAGAGCAAAGCTCCCGCCCGCGCCCGTCAGAATAAATTTCAGCGGAGAAATTTCGGGCAGGGTCGAGACTGCAAAGACCGCACTCGCCGCCAACGTCGCCGTCGCCTTCGTTTTATTGTCAGTCAAAAATTTTTCACCTCCACTTATTTTATTTTAGCACGAAATTTTTCCCGTGTCTTCAAAAATTTTTCACAAAAAAAGCCCGCCTCAGCGAGCCAAAAATTTTTATCAGAGCAAATCCTCACGGAGTTTCTTATCAATGTAGCGGGTTTTTCATACTTTCTTTGCTACGCCCAAAGAAAGTATGCAAAGAAAGGGCGTTTAACCGCTGTGTTTTGCATCACGCAAAACGGTCGCGGCGGTCGCACGTCCTGTGCGACCGGGTTTCAACAACCCGCTACGTTTCGTAAAAATGACCGTTAGAAAATTTTTGTCAAAGCGAACCCTCACGGAGTCTTTTGTCAATGTAGCGATAGTACTCAAAGTTCGTGACGGCGACCTCGTTGCGAATCAGCGTAAAGCCCGGCTGAATGTACGCCTCGAAAAGTTTCAACTCGTAAACGTCGCCGCGCTTTTGAATCCCAACATCAATTCCAATGTCAAAAATCGTGTCGTTGTAGAAAGATTGATAGTAGTCGGGGAACCTGTCCGCCAAATCCATGAGCTGATTGTAAACTTTTTTCCAGTCGTCGCCGAACTCGGCGGGCAAGAAATTTTCAAGTTTCATGGTAAAGCCGCCCGCCACGACGTTTGAAATAACTCCGTCAGCATTGCCGATTCGCGGATAGAGAAAAGTTTTGAACTTGCCCTCCGCTCCGCGCCGCGCATGAATTCTTATATCAAACGGATTGCCCTGCCGCGTCCGCGACGTAACGTAGGGTTGAAGAAGGTAGGCTTTCTGCGTGAAATTATCGTTGTAGAGTTTCAGTAGCTCCTCCGGATTTTTTAGCGTGGTCGTTTGCGTCTTGGTGGTCACGACGTAATTTCCGTCATCGATTTTTACTCTGAAGACGCCGCCGCCGCCCACGCCGTTACCTGGCTTTAAAACCACGTCGCCATATTGCTCAAGCAAATCCGACAAATTTTCAAAGCTCGCGACCGTGTACGTCGTGATTAAAAATTCATTGAACCGCCCGTCCTTCGACAGCGCGTTGAAAAATTTCTGCTTGCCCATGCCGCCAATCGGGCGAATCAGATAGCAATACTCCTTGAGCCGATTCATTATCGGAGCCGTCTCGCCGCGCGACATCATTATATCGTTGTCGATAATCTTCGGCAGGGGCGCGACTTTCTGAATGACTTTGCCGTCCTTCATAGTGAGAGCTTTGACCGTTTTGTTTTCAAAGCCAATGTCTTGCGGCTCGAAGAAAAGCAGTTCAATGTTGAAGTGCGCCGCCATTAAAAACATCGGGTATCGCGCGTTCGACATCTCCCAGAAATGATTCTTGACTTTCTTCATGATGCCGACGACGAGCGGCGGCTTGACCCTGCTGACGATTTGCGGCTGCCCATTCTCAAATTCAATGGCGTTGCCGTCTTCCGTCTCGATAGTCACGCGAACCGCGCCCGCCTTAATGACCGTGCGACTGGTTGAGTCGGCAGAAATTTTTTCTTCAGCAACAGGAGGAATTTCTTCGGCGACAAGCCCCGTCTCGGTCGGCTCCAGCGCAACGACGTTATCGCCCTTGAGACATTTATCATAGGCGAGCAAGCCTGATATCGTGTGCTGAACGTCGTCAATGCGCACGCGGAAGGCGTCGCCGCGAGCAAAGAAAGCTCCGTCCATGCGCTCCGGATTTTTGAAATACATAGCGACTTCGGGGAAGAAGTAGCTGTTGGCGAAACGTTCTGCGCGGCGGTCAGCAGTCGAATAAAGCTCGCGTTCGTCGACGCGCTTAAGTAGGTCTTTCATTTCGGGCAACGTCTTCATGCGCTGAATCATATTTTCCGCCGCCATAACCATTTCCAACTGCGTGGGCGCGTGAACTGCCGAGTTCGCAATTTTAGGAAGGTAGGTCAAAATGTTGTCAAGTCCAAATCGGAAGTAACGCGCCTCCGGCTTGTAAATCGTCAGCTCGTTCAAAGTGTACTGCATCCAATGATCGTGGTGCTCCCAATATTTTTGGCTGATAAAATACAGCACGGCGCGTTCGACGAACTTAAGCAACTCGATATCCTTTGTAATGCCGTAAAGGCGCAGTAGTCCGAAAAGTGCCTCGCCGTCGTAGAAGGTAATGATAAAATCTTTTCTGACGGAGAAGTCGCGAATGTTGAGGGCTTGAGAGAAATTGCCTTCGGGCTTTTGCATAGCGAAGACGCCGCGAGCAAGGGCATTCATCAGCGGCAGATATCTTTGCGTGCCGCTGACCGTCGTCCACTTGCTGAATGCCAACAGCGAAAGACCGCTTATGCCGCTCGTGGTTGCGCGACCTTCGCTGAAATACGCCGCAGTTTCGCCGCTTGAAGTCCTTCGATAGCATAAAAGATTTCTTATCGCATATTCAAAGCCGCGCTCAATCGCCGCGCCCAGAGCCTGTTTAACTTGCTCGTCCGCGCAGACTTCATAAGCCTCCGCCATTGAAAAGAGCGTGCCAAAATGCCTGTGCGTGTTGTACTTGGGAACAATGCTGTCGTCGTAAGGATACCAGCCGTAAGTAAATTTGCCGTCGTCCTCGCACTGGCGCAGAAGATATTTCGTGGCGTTCATTGCCAAGTTGAAGAAAAGATTTTTATCAACGTCAATATCTCTACGCCCCGCGCTCGCGTCCTTGCCCGAAATGTTAAGCGGCTCGCTCATGCCCTCTTGAATAAAGGTTCCCGCCGTGTTGAAAAGCTCGACTTCGGCGGCGTCGGTCATTTGCGGAAAGTCGCAGTTAAAACGCTCGCGGCAATAAGCTTGCGCCTTGTCGGGCTGAAACTCGCCGTTAGTTTTTTCCTTGTCGGGGTTGAAGAAAAACAAGTTGGCGTTAAGCTCCTGCTCGGTGAAGGCAAGCCGATAATTTTTGTCGAAGGCGATACCTTGACGGAACCAGTTGCGACGTTTGGCTTGAACTCGCGCGAGACACTTTGCCCACGAAATATTTTCGCTTAAAGTCACCCAATCGGCTCGCAAAATTTTTGGCTCAATGCCTTTTTTGTTCAAGGCGTTTTCCAAATCAATCAAAGCGGTCGTCCAAGCCTCTTGCGGCGTATTGCCGACGGAGTTACAAACGGTGGCGCGTTCCTTCAAGCTTGAGGCGGCGAGGAAAAGTCGGCACGGCACGGAAGGATTCGCGTCAAAATTTTTTAGGAAGGTCGGAAAAAGTTTCTCGGATAAATTTTTCAAGGTCAAGAAACAATCACTCCTTTTGTTGTATAATGAATGTGTTTCATACTTTCTTTGTCGGCGTCAAAGAAAGTATGCAAAGAAAGACGCTTTCAACCCGCTGTATTTCGCATCACGCGAAATAGCGCGGGCGACCGCGCGTCCATGCGC
>CAMYWI010000201.1 GCA_947302675.1 uncultured Selenomonadales bacterium
AAATCGGCTGTGAGAGGCTCATTTTACAAAATTCGCTATTCTGAATTTCTGCACTCGTGAGAATGGCGTCCTGACGCGGCTTTTTCGGGCATAAAAAAATACCCCGTATTTTCGGGGCTAATTTTTCGTCTCATTTTACAAAATCCGCCATTATGAATTTTGGAATATCAGCCTTCGTAGCCTAGTTCCTTAGCTTTGTCGAAGTCAGCCTGCGCTTTCTCCTCCTCACCGAGTTGTTGATAAATCATTCCTCGCAAATAATACATTTCGGCAAGATTTGGATTGAGTTGAATTGCTTTGTTATAATCTTCAAGCGCAAGAACACGAAGTTTTTGTGCGGCAGACAAATTTTCATCAAAATGCTTTGACCAAGCAAAACTACTATAAGCATATCCTCTTGCATTATAAATTGAGGCATTTTCGGGGGCGATTTCTATAGCTTCAGTATAAAGTTTGATGGATTCTTCGTTATTTCCTGCGTATAAAAATTTTAAACCTTGCTCCATTTTCTGATTAGCCAAAAATTCGCGGTCGGCGTCGTTCATCTGATTGATAATGCTATCACGTTCGGCTTGAGACGTTGCGCGATTGTATTTTTCTCTCAAATCCTCAATTTTCTTGTCGTTTTCTTCAGCAGACCTTATAGCCTCGCGAGTTTGACTGATTATCTGCGATTTATCCTTGTCATCGCGTTTAATCCAGCTTTGAATTTCGGAATCGTCGACATTAACCTCAACAGTCGCTGTCCAAACGATAATTTGCGTGTCGCCGGAGTGATTTATAATCTCACGAGTGAATTTAGGCTCGCCGACGAGTTGCCACGCGTTTGAAGTTATCGCAGTGACCTCATCATCGGTTAATTCGCTGTTGACGGAGCGCGAATAGGTTTTGAGATAGACGCCGGCTTGTTTCGTAGCCTTTTTAACGGCTTTGTCGACAGCGCGTTGCTTAGCAATGTCTTGCGACTCCGATTCATAGCAATAACCTTCGCCGCTTGCGGTATAAAGCTTGACGGTTGCGTCGACGATAGCCGCTGTCAGTACGCACGAAACGATTAACATCGCGGTTAAAGTTCGTCGAAAAACTTTTTGCATAAAAATCCCTCTCGCGAAAGTTTTTCTGCATGTTAAGTTATTTTCCTGCGTGGAAACAAAAAAGTGACGATATATGGCACTCAACAGCGAGAAATAATCTGCGCGGCAATATTTTATGCAAACTCTAATGAAAATTTATTTTGGCTCTAATAAAAGCCCTTGCGTAAAATTTTGCGTTGCGCTATAACTTTAAGCATACTTTTTCTTTAAGAGAGGAAGCTTTAGTATGAGAAGAAACTTTTTCGAGAATTGGCAACCCGGCGGCGACGGCGGTTCCCCGCCCGACAGTTCAGGCGGCGGAGAGAGTGGCGGCGGTAGTTCGTCGTCAAGTTCCGTGACTTACAGCGCGAATCACTCAATCACGGCGGCGACTCTCGAATCAGGTCAAACTTACAACTCCTCAACGGCAGATCAAAACTCCGTGCTCGTCTCGCTCGCGTCGGGTACCGTCACTTTGTCAAACCCAACTGTCAGCAAGACGGGCAACTCCGACGGCGGCGACAACTGCAATTTCTACGGCATTAACTCCGCAGTTATGGCAATGGGCGGCGGCAACGTCTCAATCGTTGGCGGCACGATTACTGCTGATGCGACGGGAGCTAATGGCGTCTTCAGCTATGGCGGCAACGGCGGCACGAACGGCGCGGCGGGCGACGGCACGACTGTTTATATCGAAAACGCGACAATCAGCACGACCGGCAACAACGGCGGCGGTATCATGACGACGGGCGGTGGTACGACCGTTGCTAAAAACTTGACAATCACGACGACCGGAAATTCCTCTGCGCCGATTAGAACTGATCGCGGCGGCGGCAATGTCACAGTAACGGGCGGCTCCTACACTTCAAGCGGCACTGGCTCGCCCGCAATTTATTCGACGGCTGATATCGTCGTCTCGGACGCGACCTTGAATTCCAATCACTCCGAAGGCGTCTGCATTGAAGGGCAAAACTCTGTCGCGCTAACCAACTGCACGCTCTCGGCAAGCAACGACTCGCTCAACGGCAACGCGACCTTCAAAGATACGATTATGATTTATCAATCGCAATCGGGCGACGCGGCAAGCGGTACCTCCTCCTTCTCAATGACGGGCGGCGTAATTAACAGCACGAGCGGGCACGTCTTCCACGTCACGAACACCAGCGCGGTTATAACTTTGAACGACGTCACGATTAACAACACGGATAGCGACGGCGTCTTGTTAAGTGTTTGCGACGACGGTTGGAGCGGCGCATCCAATATCGCGACCCTCAACGCGAGCGGTCAAACTCTTTCGGGCGATATTCTTGTCGGCAACGATTCAACTTTGACACTCAACTTGACGGACTCGACGAAGTTCACGGGCAACTTGAGCGGCTCTATCACCAACGCGAGCGGCTCCGCCATTTCAAGCGAACTCGGAACGGTTAGTGTAAGTCTCGACGCCTCAAGTAAATGGTATTTGACGGGCGACGCCTCCATTTCTTCTTTCAGCGGCACGGCGGCGAACGTCCTTCCGGGTAGCTACGACCGTTATGTTGACGGCGCAATTCTCGACGGAACTTCACAAACCGACGACGGCGACAGCGATTCTGATAGCGACAGCGATAGCGATTCAGACAGTGATTCTGACAGCGACAGTGATTCGGACAGCGACAGTGATTCGGACAGCGACAGTGATTCTGACAGCGACAGTGATTCGGACAGCGACAGCGATTCTGATAGCGACAGCGATTCCGACAGTAATAAGCCTACTCAAAATGACGACTTTATCATAAACGAGGAAAACAAAGTCACGATAAACGCGCTCAGCGGCAACGATATCATTTCTAACACCGGCGACAACGTTTTGATTAACGGCGGGCTTGGTAGCGATTACATTTATAACAGTGGCGACGCGGTGTCAATCTTCGGCGGCGCGGGCAATGATTATATCTTCAATGAAGAAGGCGACGACGTTATTATAAACGGCGGCAAGGGCAACGATTTAATTTCTCTCACTGCCGCGCAGGTTCAAATCAACTACACCGAAGGCGAAGGCGACGATTCAATTTATGGTTTCGGGACAACGACAACCCTCAACATTGCGGGCGACGCCTTCAGCTCCACGACAAGCGATGGCTCCGTTGTCTTGACCGTCGGCGATAATGAAATAACTTTGGTTGACGCGGCGGGTTTGTCCTCGCTTAACATTGTCAGCGACTTCCCCGACGGTTTGACTTACAGCCGCGACAGAAAAACTTTGACTGCCAGCAAAGGTTTCAAAGACCCGTCGATTGACCTCAGGCTTTATGATGACAGGGTTCGCATACTCGACGCCTCAGCTCTTTCCGATAAGGTTAGTATAATCGGCAATCCCTTCCAGAATACGCTAATCGGCGGCGAAGGCGACGACTCGTTCACGGGCGGCAAAGGTCAAAATATTTTCGTCCACAACGGCGGCAAAAAAGTTATCACCGACTACAACAAGAACAAAGATAAAATCAACTTGAGCGGCGCGAGTATCGCGGACGTGGAGATAAGCGACGGCGATTTGATTTTCAC
>CAMYWI010000202.1 GCA_947302675.1 uncultured Selenomonadales bacterium
GTTCATTGCCGTTCGATACGTCAAAATTTGAAGAACTGCCAAGCAGCATACTTATTTGCGAGCCGGTAAAAAATGAGGACGGTTCCCCGCATGATTATCGTATTGTCTTCGGTAATGAGCCGTTTGAAAATTTTTGGCAAAGTCGCGGCAAAGCAAATGATTTTATCGGCGAGCTTGTCAACGAAAATAATTTGCTCGGCGGCGGGAAAATTATATCGACGCCGCTTAACAATCTGCCCGAACCTTACGTCGGCTACGTCTTGACCGACCTGACCGATTACGAGAAAAAATCTGCGCGGAATAACTTCATGCGTTCGATTTGGAAAATGGAAGGCGCAACAGTCCTCCTGCACGAAACTAAAGACGGGAAATTTGAGGCGGTCTTAGTCTCAAAAAGTTACGCGCGGCTTATGGAGTGCGGCGTTGCAAAAGTTATGAAACTTTTAAACGAACGCAGCGTTGTAATTTTCACACACCCCGACGACCGACTTGCGCTCCGCCGAATGCTCCGCCGCCGCATTTCCGAAGACAGCACAAAAGATTTGACGATTCGCCAAGTCACGGAAAAGGGCAACATTGTTTGGTGTAATATAAATTTCACGTTCATTGACGACTTTAACGAGCATTATGTTTACTGTCGATTCTTCGACGTGACTGCGGTCAAAATTTATGAACAGCGTCTTCAGACGACCTACATGTCAATCGGCGACAACTTTTATCGCGCTAACGAGCGGACGCTTTCAATGTTCCGCGCAAATCTCACGCGCAACAAGATTGAGGACATTCAAGGCAAAGATTTATTCGGGACGGATTCGGCGATTCGTTCCTATTCCGAGCTGATTAACCTCCGCGCGGCGAATTACCCGATTGACGAGGAGCGCGAAACTTTTCTGAACACCTTCAGCGCGGAAAATATCAAGAGCCTGTTCAAGCGCGGCGATACGAATTTATCAATGTACATGTTCTCGCGGCGCAAGGACGGGAATTATTGTTATGTTAATTATCGCGCAGTCTTCACGCGCCACCCCGTCACGGCAGAAATGATAGTTTTCGTCTCGGAGCAGGAGGCTGGCAGAGAAAAAGTCGAAGGCGCATTGCTCGATAAAATTTTGGCGCGGCAGTTCGATATGGTTGCCTACCTCGTCAATGACAAGTACAGCGTGGTCGTCGGCGATTCGTCACTCATCACGAAGGGTAGCATTTTCCCTAAAACCAAAGAGGGCATTTACGAAAAATATTTGCACGAGCAAGTTTTCCCCGTCCTCGAAGGCGACGACAATTTTAAAAATAATCTGCGCGACGCGCTCAAGCTCTCGACGATTAAAAGTAAAATCAAGACGGCGGAGCCTTACGTCGTCAACGTTGTCTGCAAAATCGACGGTGAGACTTTTTGTAAGCGGCTCGACTTTTACACCATTGACCACCGCGCAGAATTCTTTATCCTGCTCAAAAGCGACACGACCGAGATTCAGCGTAAGCAAATGGAACAAAACGAACGCCTTAAAGCCGCGCTCAACGAGGCCAAACAAGCCAACGTCGCCAAGACTGCCTTCCTGTCGCGCATGAGCCACGAGATTCGCACGCCCATGAACGCCATTATCGGACTTGATAACATTGCCCTGCACGAAAAAGATTTATCGGCGACGGTCAAAGGTCACCTCGAAAAAATCGGGACGAGTGCCCGCTACCTCCTGTCGATTATCAATGACATACTCGACATGAGCCGCATTGAGTCGGGGCGCATGAGTTTTCGCAACGAGGAATTTTCCTTTACGTCGTTTGTCTACCAGATTAACAGCTTGATGGACGCGCAATGCCAAGAGAAGGGCTTGACTTACGATTGCGAACTCAAGGGCGCGATTGGCAAGTACTATATCGGCGACGACACCAAGCTTGAGCAAGTGCTTGTTAATATTCTCGGCAATGCGGTTAAGTTCACGGACAAGGGCGGCAAAGTCTCCCTGCTTATCGAGTGTACCGCGCAGTTCGACGGGCAAAGCAACTTCCGATTCACGATTAAGGATACGGGCGTCGGCATGAGCAAAGATTATCTGCCGAGAATTTTTGAGCCGTTCAGCCAAGAAGACGACACGACGACTTCACGTTACGGCGGGTCGGGCTTGGGGCTTGCGATTACCAAAAATATTGTGCAGATGATGAACGGCACGATTGAAGTCGAGAGCCAAAAGGGCGTTGGCACGGAAGTTGTTGTGAACTTGCCGCTTAAAGACTCAGCACGCGGCGACTCGACAGAGTCTCACGAAATGCGCCCGCAAGATTTTTCTGTGTTGATTGTCGACGACGAACAGCTTGCTTGCGAACATGCCAAATCGGTTTTGGGCGAAGTCGGCATAGAGGCGGAGACCTGCGCGAGCGGCAAAGAGGCTTTGGAAATGATAAAACTGCGTCACGGTCGCCGCGAAGATTACAACTTGATTCTTGTCGATTGGCTCATGCCGGAAATGGACGGTATCGAACTCACGCGCGAAATTCGGCAAATACTCGGCAACGAGACGGCGGTTATCGTCTTGACGGCTTACGATTGGTACGAAGTCGAAGAAGAGGCAGTTCAAGCGGGCGTCGATACGTTCATGTCGAAGCCGCTCGCCGCCGCCAACGCGCTTTACGAATTCCAACAGGCTTTCCTGCGCAAGAAACAAAGCTTGCCCGAAAAGAAACTCGCCGACTTGAAGGGGCGCAAAATTTTGGTCGCAGAAGATATGCCAGTCAACGCGGAAATAATGATGATGATTCTGGAAATGCGCGACATGATTTCCGACCACGCGGAGAACGGAAAAATCGCTGTGGAAAAATTTGCCGCGTCGCCGCCTGGATTCTATGACGCTGTGTTAATGGATATAAGAATGCCAGTCATGGACGGTTTGGAGGCAACCGCCGCAATTCGCGCACTCGACCACCCCGACGCAAAAACCGTACCGATTATCGCAATGACCGCCAACGCATTTGATGAGGACGTTCAACGCTCACTCAAGGCGGGCATGAACGCGCATTTGACTAAGCCCGCCGACCCCGAACAGCTTTACGCGACATTGCAGGAACTTATTAAAGATTGAGGCGAAAAAGCCGGCTTACGTCGGCAAATGATATAAATTTGTAGGGAGGATTCTTTATGGCAGAAATTAAATTTGTCGAGAGCAAAAATCTCAAGGAGAAACCCGACGTTTCCAAAATTGGATTCGGGACGCATTTCACGGATTATATGTTCGTCATGGATTACGACGCCGCGCAGGGTTGGCACGACGCGCGGATTGTTCCGCACGAAAAAATTTCGATTGACCCTGCCAACGCGACGCTACATTACGGGCAAGCGATATTCGAGGGCATGAAGGCTTATCGTCAAGGCAACAAGGCGGTCGTCTTCCGCGCGAGCGACCATTTGAATAGGCTCAACCGTTCCGCGCAGATTCTCGACATTCCCGAAGTTCCGTTTGACGTGGCGCACGCGGGCTTAATGAAACTTATCGACATTGACAAAGATTGGATTCCGAAGGAGAAGGGGCAAAGTCTTTACATTCGCCCGTTCATTTTCGCAACCGACGAAGTTTTGGGCGTCAGCGTCAGCAAGAAATATAAGTTCATGATAATTTTGTCGCCCG
>CAMYWI010000203.1 GCA_947302675.1 uncultured Selenomonadales bacterium
TTGCAACCTTGAAAAGCCCCCACGCCGATTCGCTTTGAACCGACAGGGATGTCTGCCTTTTGTAAACTTAAACATTCGCAGAAAGTCTTTGCGCAAATTTTTTCTATACCGTCAGGAATGTTGATACTCGCCAGGTTTTTGCAATTCATGAAGGCTCTTTTGCCGATTGTCTTCAAACTATCAGGAATGTTGATATCCGTCAGCTTTTCGCGATTCCTGAAAGCTCCTTTACCAATCATTTTCACACCATCAGGAAGGTTGGCATTCTCCAGATTTTCACAACCCACAAAATTTTCCTTGCCGATTGAAGTCACGCCGCGTCTAACCTCAACACGTTTAATCGAAGTGCTCACCTCATGAAATGCTCCATTGTACATTTTGCCCTTGCCTCTTATGGTAAGCGTGCCTTTATTATCGAGTTGCCACTTCAAATTTTTTCCGCAAGTGCCATTTGTCATTTAGTTCACCTCCTTAAAAATTCGTCGGAGGTATTTTATATTGTATAGAAAATTTTTTCAACGTTGCCCGCCAATAAAGTCGCGGAGTTTGTCGCCAAGCAAATTAAAAGTAGCGACTGTGATAAAAATTGCAGTACCTGGCGCGAGGATAACCCAAGGAGCAGTTTGGAGCATTGACCGCCCGTTATTCATCATTGCGCCCCACTCGGCAGTTGGCGGCATTGCTCCCAATCCCAAAAACGACAGCCCCGCCAATTCCATTATGATTGTGCCGATGTCGAGAGCCGCCGTCACTAAAACTGGTCCCGCAATGTTCGGCAGGACATGTTGAAATAAAATTTGCGTTGAACTTGAGCCGGACATCTTCGCCGCGTCGAAGTAGGGCATTGATTTTATCGACAAGACTAAGCCGCGCGAGATCCTTGCGTACTTCGGCCAGCCGATTATCGCCAACGCCGCCGCCGCATTCAAAAGCCCGCCGCCCAAAGCTCCCGCCGCCGCGATTGCAAAGACCATTTGCGGAAACGCCAAAAATATATCCGACGTTCTCATTAAGAAGGTGTCGAGCCGCCCGCCCTTGTAGCCGCAGATCGCGCCGATTAAACTCCCGACGCTTGCAATCGTCGCTAACAAAATCAGCGACGCGCAGAGCGTTGTTTGCGAACCTATTATCACTCGCGACAAAACGTCTCGCCCGTAGCGGTCGGTACCCAAAAGATTTGTCGAGTTCGGCGGAGTTAATGCCCCTTCCAAATCTTGAACGTAGGGATCGAACGGCGTCAAATACTCCGCGAACACCGCGATAAAAATCAAAGCTCCCGCCGCCGCAAAATATTTTTTCATGACGCCTCACCGTATCGAACTCGCGGGTCGAGCCAATGATAGAGCAAGTCCGCCGCCAAGTTCACCAGCACATAAATTATCGCCATCCACACGACGTAAGCTTGAATCAGTGGGTAATCGCGCATTAAAATTGCGTCGACCGCCATTTTCCCGACGCCGTCCCACATGAAAATCGTTTCGACAATCGCCGTGCCGCCGAGCAGCGAGCCCATCGACAACGCCAGCAACGTGATAATCACGATAAGCGTTGAGCGCAGGACGCTTTTTATCAGGATTGTGACTTCGGGAACGCCGCGACTCCGTGCGCCCGTCACGTACGGCTTATCCAGCTCCTCTAAGACGACTGCGCGAATTTGCCGCGTGTACTTCGCGCCCATTGCGATTGTCAAAGTCAGCGCGGGCATAACAACGCTTTGTCCGATTATCGGCAGGAGGTTGAGTTTCAACGCGAGGAAGTAAATCAAAAGCAAGCCGCAGAAAAAATTCGGCATGGAGTTGCCGACGAAACTCAAGCCGCGAATCAGATAGTCGAGCGGGCGATTTTGGTTGACGGCGGCAAGAATTCCGGCGGGCGTCGCGATTAAAATCGTCAGCAGAATCGACACGAGCATTAACTCGACGGTCGCGGGCAATTTTTCTGCGAAGGTTTCAAAGACGAGCTTGCCGCTGATAAAAGATTTTCCCATGTCGCCCGTGAGCACTCCGCCGAGCCATTTTCCATACTGAATCAGAAACGGTTGGTCGAGTCCGAGTTCGGCGCGTTTGGCGGCTTTGATTTCTTCTGCGACGCTCCCCGATTGCTCAAAAATTTTATCGACTGCATCGTCCGCCGCGAACTGCATTAGCCCGAACGTCAAGAAAGTTATCCCGAACAAAATCGGCACCAGCTGAATCAGTCTTGCTAAAAAATATTTTTTCATGAGCCGAATTTTAAATCAGCCGCGCAAAAAAAATAAGCCCCGCGCAGGGATTGGGGCTGATAAAAATAATTGGAAGGCAATTTTTATATTCGTGGAATGGTCAGCGTGAAAGTCGAACCCTCGCCCGGCTTGCTCTTGAGGCTAATTTCAATGTCGTGACGGTCAGCAATCCACTTCGCAACCGACAAGCCCAAGCCAACCGAGCTTTCCTTGTCGCTGATTTTGGTACGCGCCTTGTCCGTGCGATAGAACCTGTCGAAAATTTTCTCGCTGTCCTCTTTGGCAATGCCAATGCCCTTGTCAATGAATTTCAAGATCGCGGCGTCGTTGGTCGTCGTCAGCTCAACCTTGACTGCGCCGTTGCTGTAGCGGAGCGCGTTATCGAGGAAGGCGGCGAACATTTTCTTTAAAAATTCCCCGTCCGCCAAAATTTTGCAGGGCGGCAACTTTGAAACCTTCACGCGCGGTGAGTGATACGCCTCAATAAATTTCTTCAGCAGGTCGTCCAAATCGACAGGGACTTTCGTCAGCGGCTGGCGTCCTTGATCCGCTCGCGCCAAAAACAGCAAGCCCTCAACCAAATTTTGCATGTTCTGCGCGGAATTCTTTATCGACGTGACAGCCTCTTTGAAAAGTTCGGGGTCGGTCGCGCCGCAACTTTCTAGTAAATCTGCGTAGCCGCGAATTATCGTCAGCGGCGTCCGTAGCTCGTGCGACACGTCATTTACAAATCGTTGTTGCCGCAGAAAACTTTCCGACGCCGCCTCAATCTCTAACTGCATAGCCGACGCCTCTTGTCGTGTAAATATATTTCTCGCCGAAACGCTCATCAATCTTGGAGCGCAGATAGCTGATATAAACGTCAACAACATTGGTATCGCCAATGAAGTCGTAGCCCCAAACCGTCTGCAAAATCTGGTCGCGGCTCAAGACGTTGCGCTTGTTCTCGACCAAATATTTTAACAGCGCGTATTCCTTGTGCGTCAACTCGACTGGCTCGCCCTTGACCGTGACTTCGTAGCGTTCGGGATAAAGAATCATGTTCTTGACGACGTAGCGAGTTTCCTCCGCCGCGCGAACTTTTTCATTGTGCCGCTTGAGTGTGCCGCGAATCCTCGCCAAAAGTTCTTCCGCCGCAAAAGGTTTGGTCATGTAATCATTCGCGCCCAAGTCCAGCCCTTCCACTTTGTCGCGAACTTCGTCACGCGCCGTCAGCATGATTATTGGCACGTCGCTAACTTCGCGCACGCGCTTGCAAATTTCCATGCCGTCCATTTCGGGCAACATAACGTCAAGCAAAACTAAAAGATCGGAAGAGCACACGTCTGAACTCCAGTC
>CAMYWI010000204.1 GCA_947302675.1 uncultured Selenomonadales bacterium
GTTTGACAAAAGAAAACCTCATGCAACGCCGTTGCATTCGCCCTCGCAGGGGCGTCGCCGCTTGAACATCCTGTTCAAATGGCGAACGCTTGCGGTGCCAGCGTTCGCGGTGGGGCGGCGTCCATGCCGCCCCCCAACTAACCGACGACCCGTAGCCTTTTAAAGGAGCTGTCATGGAAAATTTTTCTGAACTGACGACGGAGAAAATAAATCCCGCGACGATTAACATTGACAAGTGCACGACGCTTGAAATGGTCAAGCTCATCAACGACGAGGATAAAAAGGTCGCGGCGGCTGTCGAAAGTGTCTTGCCCGAAATTGCTCGCGCAGTCGACGCGATTGCCGAAAGTTTTTCGCGCGGCGGCAGATTGTTTTATATAGGCGCGGGGACTTCGGGGCGTCTTGGAGTTTTGGACGCGTCGGAATGCCCGCCGACCTTCGGAGTTGCGCCAGATATGGTTCAAGGCTTGATTGCGGGCGGCGAAGGCGCATTGATTAAAGCTGTCGAAGGCGCGGAGGATAATCGCAGTCTCGCCGCAAATGACTTGCTCAATAAAAATTTCTGCGCGGCGGATATTTTGGTAGGTATCACGGCGTCGGGGCGAACGCCTTACGTTTTGGGCGGCGTCGAGTTCGCTAAGAAAATCGGCGCGGTGACGGTCGGCGTCTCGTGCGTTGAGAATTCTGCGCTTGCAAAGGTCGTTGACATTGCGATAACTCCCGTGACGGGCGCGGAGGCTTTGACGGGTTCAACGCGCATGAAAGCCGGCACTGCAACCAAAATGGTTTTGAATATGCTCACGACGGCGGCAATGATTAAAATCGGCAAAGTGCGCGGCAACTTGATGACCTGCGTACAGGCGACCAACGACAAACTTCGCGACAGACTTAAACGAATAAATCAGGAACTTGAGACTAGTCCCCAGTCCCTAGTCCCCAGTCCCTAAAAGGAGATAATTCTATGCTCAACGGTATTTCAATTTACGCGGGACTTGACTACGACAGCGAGGAAAATCTTTCGCTGATTGAGACGGCGGCGGCTATGGGGTTCAAACGCCTGTTCACCTCCGCGCAGATTCCCGAAACGTCGAACGCTGAAACTTTTCTCGACGACTTCACCGACATTTTGACGACCGCCTCAATTAACGGCTTTGAAGTTATTCTCGATGTCAACGCGGAAAATTTTTCGCAGTACGACATTGACGGGATCACGCTCCGGCTTGACGACGGCTTTAATCTTGAGCAAGTCGCCGAGATTAGCCGCGCCCGCAAAATTATGCTCAACGCCTCGACCGTCACGGAAGATTTTTTGAACGACCTGTTGGGGCTTGGCGCGAACTTCGACAATATCACCGCCCTGCACAATTTTTATCCGCAACCGTGCACGGGGCTTGACACTTATTTTTTCGACACGCAAAATCACATTCTGCACGACTTTGGGATTCAAGTCGGGGCGTTCGTGCCGAGTAAGGACGGCAAGCGTCGTCTGCCGCTTTGCGAAGGACTTCCCACGCTCGAAGACTGCAGAAATTTTTCTACTGATTTATCGGCGAGATTCTTGGCGGCACTCGGCACCGATTTTATAATTATCGGCGACGGGCAGCCCACTCGCGAGGAACTTCAAGCTTTGGCGGCGATTCAAAGCGACGAAGTTATCTTCCACGCTCAACTTCTCAGCAACGACTTGACGACCGCCGAGATTTTGAGCAACAGTTTCACGCGCCGCGCAGATGTCGCAAAGTCTGTGATTCGCGCGGTTGAAGGGAGGGATTATTTAAAAAGAGTCGGCGGGAACATTCCACCCGAAAATTTGCCGATTGAGCGCAGTTTCGGAGACGTGACTGTTGACAATGACGACTTCGGGCGATACGCGGGCGAAGTTCAAATCGTCCAAGACATTTTGCCCGCCGATAATCGCGTCAATATCGCGGCTCATATTCTCGACGAAGAAATTTTCTTAACGGGATACGTCAAGCCGCGTCAAAAATTCTCGTTTAAGTTCGTTTGATTTAGTTTAATTCACCAAACCTCGCATCGCATTCCGTTTCGGACAGAAAACTTTTTTCAAATCAAGCCGCACCAAGAGTTTTCGGCTAATTGTCTGAATCAACTTGGAGGCTGATGCGATGAATTTTAAAATGCTTTTGACCGCCACCGCGCTTTTGCTGTTGCTGAGCGGCTCGGCGGTTGCTTCGCCCACTCTTTCTAAAAATTCGCGGGGAAATGACGTTCTGATTCTGCAGAAGAAACTTTACCTTATCGGCTACGAGATAACCGAGATTGACGGCGTCTTTGGCAATGAGACCGAAAAAGCCGTCACCGCCTTTCAGAAAGACCAAAAAATTAGCGCGACGGGCGTCGTAACGAACGTCACGTGGCGCGCTCTCAAGAAGGCTAAGGAAAAGAAGGGACGTGTCCTCCCCGATGTCAAAATTATTCCTGCCGTCAACAATTCCGCACCCTCCGGCAATATTTCTCTTACCAAAGCGCAAGGCGCGGCTATCGTGGCGACGGCTAAAACTTTTATCGGTGTGCCCTACGTTTTCGGCGGCATCACTCCCGCCGGCTTTGATTGTTCGGGACTTTTACAATATGTTTTTAAATTGAACGGGCACACAATCCCCCGCCTTGCCGACGAGCAATATACTCTCGGTCGGAAGGCGGACATTAAGAAACTCTCGCCGGGCGACTTGGTATTTTTCTCGACTTATACCGCAGGCGTTTCGCACAGCGGCATTTACGTTGGCGACGGGAAATTTTTACATGCCTCGTCGAGTCGCGGCGTTACCATAAGCAATCTTTCCGACGATTATTGGAAGTCTCATTTCGTCGGCGCAAAGAAAATAATCAGCGATTAGAAAACTTTTGGTTGCGGCTTGAAAAAAATTTGTGGACTGATTGGCGAAAAAAATATATGCTCTTCGCGTTGAAGGGCAATATTTTTTTGAGGTGATAGTATGAGTAAAATTTCTGTGGTAGGAATTGGTCCGGGCAGTCTCGACGAGTTGACGCCGCGTGCTCGTCGGGCGATTGAAGGCGCGGAAGTCGTTGCGGGCTACAACACTTACATCAAGCTGATTGAAAAAATTCTCGGCGGGAAAAAAATTATCGGACGGGCAATGATGCAGGAGGTTGAACGTTGCCAACTCGCGCTTGAGGAAACTTTGACGGGAAAAAATGTCGCGGTCGTGTCGAGCGGCGACGCGGGAGTTTACGGCATGGCGGGGCTTGTCGTCGAAATGATTTTGAACTTGCCCGAAGACAAGCGTCCGCAGTTTGAAGTTATCGCGGGCGTCAGTGCGGTCAATGCGGCGGCGGCTATTCTCGGTGCGCCGCTCATGAACGATTTCGCCGTTATCAGTCTTAGCGATTTGATGACGCCCTTTGAAGTTATCAAGAAACGTGTCCGCGCCGCCGCGCAGGGCGATTTTGTCATTGCGCTTTACAACCCCAAGAGTAAACGCCGCGTCACTCAGCTTAACGAAGTTCAAAAGATTTTGCTGGAGTATCGCGAAAAAAATACGCCCGTCGGGATTGTGACGAACG
>CAMYWI010000205.1 GCA_947302675.1 uncultured Selenomonadales bacterium
CGGCAAAGCGGGTTCGTTCAGCAAGTTGAAGTTCAGCGGCGGAACTTTGTCGCTCACGATTTCCGGCGGCGGCTCCGTTCTTTTCGACGGCGTTGCCAATGGCGATAAGTTCAACATTAACGGCAAAACCTATACGATAAGTGGCAAGAAACTCAAGTAGAAAATTAGCGTAGAAAGTTTAAAAGCCCCGGCGTTTGTCGGGGCTTGTATTTTGAACAGGAGGAATTTTTATGACCTTAGAGGAATTGCGGGCGAGCTTTGCGGACGAGAATCACCCTGCGAATAAGAATCCCGAACGCTTGAATTTTTTTCGCGAACTCTGTCAAGACAGCCGCCGCATTGAAATGGAATTGAACTCGATTTATCACACGCCCGAAGAAATTGTCGAGCTTATGACGCGACTGACGCGGCGCGAAGTTGATTCGACGTTCCGATTGTTTCCGCCGTTCACCGCCGACTTCGGCAAGAATATTTCGTTCGGGAAAAATGTTTTTATCAACGCGGGCTGTCACTTCCAAGATCAAGGCGGCATAACGATTGGCGACGGCGTGTTGATTGGTCACAACGTGGTACTCGCGACGGCGAATCACGACCTGGAACCGAGCAAGAGCCGCAAGCTTCATTACAAGCCGATTGTCATTGGTGACAATGTTTGGATTGGTTCAAACGCGGTGATTCTGCAGGGCGTCACGATTGGCGAGTGGTCGGTTGTGGCGGCGGGCGCAGTCGTCACAAAAGATGTTGAGCCGTTCACTGTTGTCGGCGGCATTCCCGCGAAGTTTATCCGCAAAGTCGACGATGACCGCGAAAATATTTCCGTCGATTATCTTGAGGCGCACATATGAAAAAAATTCTGCTGATAATCTGCGCGGCGTTAATAATTTGCGGTTGCGGAGAAAATTCACAGGCGCAGGAGGTTAAAACTTTGAACACGATAAAAATTTCCGTCGATGACAAAACTTTTACGGCGACACTCGAAGATAATCCGAGTGCTCGCGCCTTCGCAAAAACTTTCCCGCTTGAAGTCGTGATGAACGAACTCAACGGCAACGAGAAATATTTTTACCTTGACCGCGATTTGCCGAACGCGCCGACTTCCGTCAAGCAGATTCATGCGGGCGACTTGATGTTGTTTGGTTCAAATTGCGTCGTGATTTTCTACAAAGATTTTTCGACGAGCTACAGTTACACGCGGCTTGGCAAGCTTGAAGACGCCGCCGACCTTGATAAAGTTTTGGGCACGGGCAATGTTCATGTTAAATTCGAGAAATGATTGCCGTGCAATTCCGAGTGCGTCGGGAAAATTCATGCGAGCGATTTGATGTTGTTCGTCTCAAGTTGCGTTGTGATTTTCTACAAGGATTTTTCGACGAGCTAAAGTTACACACGGCTTGGCAAGCTTGAAGACGCCGCCGACCTTGATAAAGTTTTGGGCGCAGGCAATGTTCATGTTAAATTTAAGGAGTGAGTTTAATGTTAAAGTTTTTAATCGCGCTGTTGTTAATGGCGATACCGTTTACGGCGTCCGCGCAGTCGCAGGACGTATCGATTGACGGGGATCACGGAAAGTTATCTGCAATCTTGCAGACGCCCGACGGTCAAAAAAATTATCCGCTCGTGATAATCTGTCACGGTTTCACGGCGAACAAGGAACACGCACTGTTGAAAGCACTCGCCGACGACTTGGAGGCGGCGGGCATTGCGTCGATTCGCTTTGACTTCAACGGGCACGGCGCGAGCAACGGCGACTTTCAAGATATGACGGTGCTCAACGAGATTGAAGACGCCAAGAAAGTTTATGACTACGCGAGCAACTTGCCCAACGTCACGAGCATTTCAATCGCGGGGCACTCTCAAGGCGGCGTCGTGGCGAGTATGGTTGCGGGCGAACTCGGCGCGAAGAAGATTAAAGCCGTCGTTCTTATGGCTCCCGCCGCTGTCCTGCGCGATGATTCGATTCGCGGAAATCTTTTCGGCACTCAATACGACTCAATCAATCCGCCCGAATACGTCGAGATTTTCACGCCGCACGGCAGTTACAAAGTCGGGCGCAACTACATTGTGACCGCGCAGAGCTTGCCGATTTACGAGACGGCGGAGAAATTCACTGGCGCGGCGTTGGCGATTCATGGCACGGGCGATATTGTCGTCCCCTACACCTACAGCTTGAGCTACAAGAAAGTTTACGCGCACGGCGAAGTTGAACTGCTTGACGGCGCAGACCACAGCTTTGTTGGCGAAGAGGCTCGCGTTGCCAAAATCGCCGCTGACTTCTTTGCCCGTCAACTCAAGAAATAATCGCGAGTTTTTAAAGGATTTGCAACCGCTCTGTCGAAGAAAAGATTTTTTGAAATCAGACAACGACAGAAAAAGTTGCAAGTCCATTTTTGTTTCTGTGAGGTAAATTTTATGACCAATTACGAATTGCTGAGACTGCTCGACGACCCCGCAATCCAAAGAAAAATCTTGGAAATCGTCGCGGAGCCAAAAAAATTTTCGGAGCCAGAAAAAATTCTCGTGCCCGAAAAAATTTCTCCGCCAATCCCCGACGAATCACTTTCCAAACTCGAAACGGAGAATCGTCGCTTGAAGGAAACGTTGCAGGCGGCGGAGCTTGATAAAGACACTCTGCGCGGTGAAAATCTTCAGCTCGAAAATTCTCTGTCGAAAACTCAACAGCGCGTCAAAGATTTGGAGCAACAAATTCAAACGGCGCAGTATAAAAATTCGCGGCTGGAAAGTTCGCTGTCGCAATCGGAGCAAAGTGCGCGAAGTCTTCAAGACAAGCTCAAGGAGTGGCAAAACACTTTCACGCGCGAACAGCAACGCGCCAAAAATTTGCAACGCGACCTCGACGACGCGCAGAGAAAAATTTCCGAGCTGGAGGCACAACTTCAACAGCGATTTGCTCGCGGCTGGGAACTCTTCCAAAAGTATCGTCGTGTCGGCTCTCATGCGCGGCAACTTTTGCAGGGCGTCTTCCCGCGTGATGATTTTATGTCGTTCATTTGCGGCGGGGCGCAGGTCAATTCCCTCGAAACGCTCTGGGACGTGTTGCGCGAATGCGTCATGAACAACCGCCCGCAAGACGCCGAAACTTTGTCGGAGGTCTTTGAATATTGCTTGGAGCTGGTCAACGCCACGAAGGCGCAGGCGAGCTACTCGATTTTGCCTGTCAAGCCCGGCGACCGCTTCGACTCCGATTTGCACAGCGAAGGTCCCAACAGCCGCGCTCAAGGTAAAATTTCCAACGTCTACTTGCCCGGCTACCGCAACGACTACAACGGGCGCGTTATCAGAAAAAGTATCGTGCAAGTTAGCTGATTTAATGTTTAGGTAGGTGATTAAATGGACGAAATAATAGAAATCCTAAATGCTCATTACCAATGGCTTTTCAGTGGACTTGCTATCACTATTTTAACTGCCGGTTGCAAACTTCTCAAATATTTTTTCGATAAAAGAAAGCGCACTTCAAAAGACGAAAGTAAAAATTTAAATATGAGCATAGGAAATGGCAAAGCTACACAAAT
>CAMYWI010000206.1 GCA_947302675.1 uncultured Selenomonadales bacterium
TGACACTTCACAAGACATTCCTCCTGTTATATAAAAGTAGATGTTAAAACTCGATTTTCCCCAAATACGAGAAATTTTTCTCTGATACTTTCGGTAAATATTCTATGGAACTGCTTGCTAATTACACAACTCCCGAAGAAAGAATCATGACGACTTTCGACACAAAACAAAACTTCGTCGAGCTGTTTGGCTTGCCGCCAACGTTGCCGCTTTTAAAGACCCTGCCTTCCGCTTTTTACCAAAAGAAACGTTCTGAAGGGAAAGACCATTTGACTGTTATCGGTCTACCACAAAATCCTTGCCATTATTTTCGCCGTCCTTCGTGATAACAAACCTTATGTTCCGGCTTTAACCTCTTGACTTTTCATAGCCGGTCTCAATCGGCGTCGACAATGACAACGCGGTTGCGCCCAATCTTCTTGGCGCGATAAAGCCGCTCGTCCGCAACTTTTATATTATCCTCGACGGTCAGCGCGGGATTAAATTCATTGCAACCAAAGCTCATTGTCACGCGAATTTCCTTGTCCTCGAAACGGCAGACCGAATTCATGACGGCTTGGCGAATGCGCTCCGCCGCAACCGCCGCATTTTCAATGCCCGCGCCCTTGAGGACAATGATAAATTCTTCGCCGCCCCAACGATAGGCAATGTCGGTTTCGCGAATCGACGACTTCAAAATCTGCGCGACGTGAATCAAAACGGCGTCGCCCGCGTTGTGCCCGTAAGTGTCGTTGACGCGCTTGAAAAAATCTATGTCGCAAATGATAAGCGACAGGGTTTGAACATTATGATAGCGCGTTTGCCAATCGCTGTGGAAGGCAGAACGATTTTTTAACTCGGTCAATTTGTCGCGCTGAGAATCGTCCAAGAACAAATCAGACTCAAGAGCCATGCCGCAGATAAACGCCGCGATTGAAAGGCGTTTCGTGTCCTCAAGCTCGTTAAAGCCCGCGTCGTTACCAAGCTTGTTGATGACTTGAAAAGCCCCAATCGTCTCACCGCGACAATTCGAGACCGGCATAACCAAAACGGATTTTGTAACGTAGCCAGTCTTCTTGTCCACAGCGGCGTTGAAGTCGGGGTGATTGTAAGGGTCATTGGTCAGGACGGCGCGATTTTCGGCAAGGGCGCGACCAACAAGCCCCGTGCTGTCGTCGATTATAATCTGCTCCGTCCCCGTCGCCACAGCCGTTATCAACTTATGATTTTGTTTATTCCAATACCAAAAGCTCGCTCTGTCCGCGCCCGCCAACGTCCGACCCAAGTCCGCAAAAATTTCAAACACACGCAAGTGATTGCCGTTGCCGTGTTCGCTCAAGCGCATTTCGTCATACAAGCTTTGCATGGCGGTAAAAATCTTGTCCAACATCTCTTCCGCCGAAAACTTATCGCTCATCGTCGCCGCCTCCCGTCATAAAAAAATCTCCTCGTCGATTTTGGCGAATGAAACTCCCGCGTGCCGCGCAGAAATTTCTTGCTCAATAGTCGCAAGTGCCTCATCGGTTCTGTTAGGCGCATGGTGCACGAATAAGAGTTTCGCGACTCCGGCTTGAGCGGCAACTTTCAATCCAAACTCAACTGTCGAATGCCCAAAACCTTTGCAAGCCTCATACTCCTGCGCCGTGTATTGCGCGTCATACATCAATAAATCGCAACCCTTAGCAAAGTTCGCCAAAGCCGCGCAACTTTCCGGCGAGTGTTCAAAGTCTGTGGCGTAGACGAACGATTTACCCTGCCGCGTCAATTTATAAATCGTCGAGCCGTTCGGGTGGTTGCTATCCATGAAGTCAACGGCAACATCGCCAATGAAAAACTCCGCGCCGCGCTCCTTAACCGTCGACAAGTCGTGGAACTTCACACACGCGGGATAACTTTCAAGCTTGATTGGCCAGAACGGGGGAGAAATCAAGCGGTCAATCGCCTCTTTAACGGTAAGCCCTTCGTGCTTGTCCGAGTAAATGTCAATCGCCCTGCCTTTCTCCCCCAACGCAGAAAAAAAGGGAAGTCCTACCAAATGATCCAAGTGCATGTGACTGAGCAAAAGCGTAATGCGAGAAGTCGGCGACGGCTTTGCTCCGAATATGCCCGACCCCGCGTCCAAATAAATTTCCTCGTTGCCCGCCTGCACTTGGTAACAAGAAGTCGCGCCGCCATAAAGTGCGAAATCTTTTCCTTCAACCGGCACGGAGCCGCGCGTCCCTAAAACTTTTAATTTGAAAGCCGGCAGTTCATGTCCCATAAATTTTTAATTCACTCCGTTTCTTTTAGCGAGTTCAATACCAAAACTTCAAAGCCGCTCGCCTTGCCCTTGAGCTTGACGGTATCGCCTAACGACGTAACGTCCGCGCAATCGCCCAAAATGTCAGCCACGACGCGCGAGATTAAAATCTTTCCGCCGGGCGCATTCGCCTCCAAACGCGCCGCCGTGTTGACCGTGTCGCCTATCGCCGTGTAATCCATGCGGAAGGGACTGCCAATATTGCCGACGACCGCACTGCCCCAATGAACGCCTATACCAAAAGAAATTTCGCGCCCGTAACGTTGCTTAAGCTCCGCCCGCAAAGCCTCCGAGTCTCGAATCATGTCAACGGCGGCGCGGCAAGCAAGAAGGACAGGTTTATCCTGCTCAAGCGGCGCGTTCCAAAAAGCCATTGTGCAATCGCCGACGAACTTATCCAAAGTCCCGTGATGTCGTCTTATACAATCCGTCGTCAGCGTCAAGTAGCGGTTGAGTATCTCGACGACAGTCGGCGGCTCCAGTTGCTCGCTCATTGTCGTAAAGCCGCGAATGTCCACGAACAACACCGCGATATTGCGCAAAGTCCCGCCAACGTCGCGAGCCTCCGTCCCGCCTTCGAGTAGTTGCCTCATAATCGTCGGGTCAACGTAACGCTCAAAAGTCGCAGTCACCTCATCTTTCTCTGCGCGGGCGTGCACGTAATTTGTCACAATGGCTCCGACGAACAAAAGACTCACGGCGAGCGGCACCCATGTGGCGTGGAAAATAATTTCTTGCCGATAAAAAATTTTGCAAAGGACAAGCTCCCCGATGCAAATAATCAGCCAACTCGCTATGACGTGTTTCATCTTGCCCGCGTTGAAAAAAATTTTTGTCACGACGCTGATAACAAAGAGAATCACGAATTGCAGAGTATTGCTCGCCTCGCGCGGGAAAAAATTTTCTTGGAAGGCTTGAATTGCGTTGGCGTGAATGTCTACGCCGTACATTGCGGTTGAACGCGCCAGAGCCGTCGTGAATTCGTCGCCCATGCCTGGCGCGTATGGCGCAATCAAAACAATCTTGTCGCGAAAAAAATCCGCGTCGAAGTTTCCCTCCAACAAGTCGACAAAGCTTATATTGCCGTTGTAACTTTTGGCAGTGAACGGCAGATAATAAAGCCCGTTGCCTTCAGTCGGCGGCGGCGAATTGGGCGCGACGCCTTTAGCTTGACACCACTTTTCATAAAGCACACGAGCGAAGGAATTCAACCGCCCGCGCTCCGTAACGTCTATGTACAAA
>CAMYWI010000207.1 GCA_947302675.1 uncultured Selenomonadales bacterium
CAAGGAAAAATACATGCGCGGTAAAATGAATACCAAGAACGGAACCGTCAAGACGCTCAGGAGCGAGTAGACTGCCGAGACTTTCGCGCGAGTTTTTTCGTCGGGGAGTGCCGCCCGCAATGTTAGGTACGCGCCGTAAATCAGAATCAGTACAAAAATTGTCGTCTGGCGCGGGTCCCAATTCCAATACGCGCCCCAAGTCAGCTTGCTGAAAATCGCGCCGCTAACCGTCGACATCAGCACGAAGATAAATCCATATCGCGCCGCCCGCTCGCTTAATCTATCGAACGAAAAGTTAAACGACCTTAAAAATTTCGCGGCGAAGAATGCGCTCGCAAAAAACGCCACGACCGCCACCCACGCCGTCGGCACGTGGAAGAAGATTATCTTCGCCACCTCGCCCAAGCCTTTTATCGGCGGTACTAAAAAAATAATTGCCGCTAGAAGTGCGGCGGTCAGCAAGATTAAAATTTTGTTCATGAAAAATTTTCCTTACAAATAATCGTAGAGAATCGACGCCGCCGTTATTAAAATTGCGTCGAACGCCGCCATGACGACGAGCAAGCTTAAATCGCTCGCCGCGCCCGTGAAGGATATTTCCGTCAGCGAAATTGCGGGCAGGAAAATCGGAAGCGTTATCGGGAAGAGCAAAATTGGAAACAAGCCGCCCTTGACCGTCGCCGAAGTCGTCAATGCCGCCGTCAACGTGCCCGCCGCCGCAAGTCCGATTAGCCCCGTCAAAATCGTCGCCGCGAGTAAAAAAATTCTCGCGACCGGCGCATCGAACAGGATTAAAAATATCGGCAGGATAAAAATCGTCAGCGCAATAAGTGACGCGAAGACGTAAAGCATTTTCCCGAAAAGAATTGCCTGCGCGGCGGCGTAGAGTTTCAGCGTTGGGAGAGTTCCCGCCGTTGACTCGTCGTCGAAGGTGCCCGATATGCCCGCACTCGCCGCGAAGAATATCACGACCCACAACAACGCCGCTAAAAATTTCGGCTCGACAAACGCTCCGCCCGTCGACAAGCTCAAGCTCGCGACCGCCGTCAACGCGAACATCATCATCGCCGCGAACGTCGCCCGCCGCCTCAGCCCGATTAAAAAATCTTTCCGCAGAATCGCCGCGACTTGTTTAAAGTGGGAGCCGAATAATTTCATCGCAAATATTTTCTTCCAGTCTGTCGTTCGTCGCGAGCAAGATAATTTTCTTCGGCGCGGCGGCTTTAATCTCTTTGAAAAAACTTTCGCGTCCCGCGTCGTCGAGGTTGGCAGTCGGTTCGTCGAGGAGCCAAATATCCGCGTCGACGCTCAAGAGAATTGCGAATTTCAAGCGTTGCCGCATTCCTGTTGAAAAATTTTCCGTGCGAGTGTCGCCAAACGTTTCAAGGTCAAGCCCGACGCGCGAGCCAAGCTCCAAAACTTTTTCCGCAGATAAATTCTTCCCGCGCAGGTCAGCAAAAAATTTCAAGTTCTCAAGAGCCGTCAAGCCGTCGTAGATTTTCATTTCGGGCGAGACGGCGGCAATTTTTTTTTCTGCAGGGAAATTAACCGCGCCGCTGTCGGGACGAATAATTTTCCCCGCAAGCTTGAGGAAAGTCGACTTGCCCGCGCCGTTTTTGCCCGTCACGCCGATAACCCGACCGCCGCGCAGTTTCAACGAAACGTTCTTAAAAAGTTCGTGCCGCCCAAAACTCAAGCTCACGTCGTCGAAGATAATCACTAAATCTTGTCCTTATTGAGACGCATCCAACGTTCGCCGCACTCAATGATTTCGTCCGCTTGCATTTGTGAAATTTCTCGCGTCAAAGCCGAGCGATTGCACTCCAATTCTTTGGCGAGCTGAACTCGTCCCGGCACGCGCACACGTTCCGATTGCTGACGCCGTTCCCTTTGCAAGAGATATAAAATCATTCGCTCGCGCAAAGTCTTTTGCGACAACAGCTCAACCTTTTGCATCATCAAAACATTTTTGCGGCTGAACGTCTCCAGAAGGTTTTTCATAACAATTCCGTGCGTCCTGCCGAGCTTTGGTCCCGCGATTAACAGCGAGCGATACGGCAACCACATGATTACGGCGTCGGTTGTGAGCTGTACGCTTGTCGCGACTAAATCTTCGCCGAGTATCGCCGAGACCGTCCCGAACATTGCGCCGCGCTCCAAGACGTGCCCGACTGATTCATTGCCGAGCCGGTCGAGTGCCAAAAGTTGCGCCTCGCCGCTTACGATTATTCCGATATTTGCGTTGGGCGCGAACGCCTCCAAAACTCGCTCGCCGCGCGGATAACTTCTGACCGTCGTGCCCGTGAACTTCATAAATATTTCGATTTCCTCCGGCAACAAATCTTTAAAGAGCGGTACGCCTTGCAATTCTGCTCCGGTCATCGCCGCTCACCTCCCGATAATTTTTTCCGATTATATCACGCCGCATTTTAGCACACTGTTAAAAATGTCACAACGCCTTTTGAAATTTTAGTTGGCGAAGGCGCGGCGTTGCTTGCAAAATTCGCCCTTTGTGTTATCCTTTATAAACAAAAAATTAATCAAGATTTACGTCGAAGGGGTGAGCTTTTTGGAAAGAGATACTGCAACAAATTTATTCGGAAGGAGCGTCGTCGCGCTGAAAAATTTTTCGGCGGAAGAGATTCGTCTGGTCTTGAGCACGGCGCGGAAGATGAAGCAAATTATTCGCGGCGACGAAAAAAAATTGCCCAACCTGCGCGGCAAGGCGATTATCAATCTTTTCTACGAGCCGTCGACGCGGACGCGGACTTCCTTTGAACTGGCGGGCAAATATCTTGGCGCGGACGTCGTGAGCATTAACAGCGGCACAAGTTCAATCGTCAAGGGCGAAAGTCTCCGCGACACGCTCCGCACGATTGAGGCAATGGGCGTCGACGCGATTGTCATGCGGCACAAGTCGGAAGGCGCGGCGGACTTCGCAACGCAGGTCGTCAAACCTGTCATAATCAACGCGGGCGACGGAGCACACGCGCACCCGTCTCAAGCACTGCTCGACCTGTTCACAATTGAACAGCACAAAGGGCGGCTCGCGGGCTTAAAGGTCGCAATCATCGGCGACATTTTACACAGCCGCGTTGCGCGTTCGGACGTTTACGGCATGACAAAAATGGGAATGGAAGTTCACTTCGCGGGACCGAAAACCCTCCTGCCGAGATTTTTTGAATTCGACGGCGTGACGGTTCATGAGCGAATCGAAGACGCGATAACAAATGCCGACGTGATTAACGTCCTGCGAATTCAACTCGAACGACAGCAGGCGGGACTTTTCCCTTCAACGCGAGAATATGCGCGAGTCTTCGGAATCAACGACGACCGCTTGAGACTTGCAAAGGACGACGTGTTAATCTTGCATCCAGGTCCGCAGAATAAGGGCTTGGAAATTTCGTCGGAGGTCACCTACTGCGAACGCTCGGCGATTCAGGAGCAAGTTCAAAACGGCGTG
>CAMYWI010000208.1 GCA_947302675.1 uncultured Selenomonadales bacterium
TCTTCGGTCAAAGCGTTCCAATCGTGCTCAACGTAGCCGCAATCCATAATCATTGCCCAATAGTTCGCGTTGAACATGCCGACGCCGCCCGGCGCACGGATTATGAACGGGCGCACGCCGATAATATTTTTAATCGCGTTGTCGGTCTGAATAATCTGCTCCATGAAACCCCACGGGCTTTTATAAATTTCGTCGTAGCGGTGATTGTAGCTGTGGTTGCCGATAGCGTGACCTTCGTCGAAAATTCGCCGCAAGACTTTTGGATTAGCCTCGACCATGTTGCCGCAGACGTAGAAAGTTGCCTTGACGCCTTCCGCTTTGAGTATGTCCAAAATTTGCGGCGTAACTTTATCGTCGGGACCGTCGTCGAAAGTTAGATAAACCGTCGGCGAGTCGTAGTAAGGCTCAAGTTCGGGCAGGACAATAGGCAAGCCTTTTTCCTGTCGCTCCCACAAAATATATCTGTCGTAAACGGGAATGGACGGGTCGTCGAGCTGAAGGTTAGAAAAGTCGTCCGCCGCCACAATATAATCTTTACCTTCCTGCGCGGGCGTCGTCGTAATTTCTGCTGGTTTTTCTTCATTACTAATTACCAATTCCTCATTACTAATTTCTTCAGTCGCGGGCTTATCGGAATTTTCTTCGGTCGCAACGGTCGTGGGAATTTGATTCGGGTCAGTTGGCTTTTTTTCTTCGCCGCAACCAATAAAAATCATCGTCATCAAAATCATAAGCGTTAAACAAAAAATCTTTCTCATGAGTTACTCCTTGTTTAAGAGATTTTTTTTTAATATAACGCAAGCTGAACTAAGAATCAAGCGCGTAAAAATTTTTTTGCCAAATAAAAGGGTTGACGCGGGAATTAGGGAATTAAATTAAAGGATTGAGAGGTTAGGAGGGATTTTATGGTTGATAAAAATTTATTCATGTACGATTTGGCGGTCGTGGCGATTTTCAAGGACGAGGGCAAATATCTCAAGGAGTGGCTCGATTATCATCTGCTCGCGGGCGTCGAACATTTTTATCTTTACAACAACGACAGCTCCGACGATTATCAAGAAATTCTCGCACCCTATGTCGAGGCAAATTTGGTCACGCTCACAAATTTTCCTGGACGTTTGACGATGTTTCCCGCTTACAACGACGCGATTGAAAAATTTCGTTTCGAGTGCCGTTACATGGCGTTCATTGATTTGGATGAGTTCATCTTTCCGAAGTTGACTGGGGGGGCGATTATTAATGTAGTTGACGAGATCTTGTCGCGTGACCCGAAGGCGGCGGCTCTCGGAATCAACTGGCAGTGTTTCGGCTCTAACGGACAAGAGAAGGCTGATTATTCTCGCAGCGTCTTGGAAAGATTTACCCGCCGTGCGCCTAGTGACTGGGCTATTCCTATGGAAAACGCTCCAAACATTGGCAACATTTATATCAAATCCGTCGTCAACCCGCGCCGCGTCGATTATTTTGTAAGCCCGCATTATGCGTTTTATTTCAACGATTTTAAGTCGATTAATTCTGATGGTACAGAGACTTTGGGAGCAGGCAATCACCCCATTTGTTCTGATAAAATCGTCATCAATCACTACTTCACCAAGTCTAAAGAAGAGTACGCTACAAAGAAAATGCCCAAAGGCTCCATTGCCGTTAAGGAAAATTATTACGACATGGCGGGGTTTTATCAGTACGACCGCAACGATATTTTTGACGACAACATTTTGAAATATCGCGCTACCCGCGCAGAAAGTTTTTCTCCAGAGACCAATGCTGAAAAATTTCGCCGCATGGAAAATGCTTTGCTTGAAAATTTGATGTCATGTTCGCCGCTTGACGCGCCCGATGAATTTTTTGTCGGCAAGCTTGAAACTTTTCTGACCTGCCGCGCCGTTGCCGAAAAGCTTGGTACCAAAATCGACTCCCTCTCTGCAGAAGAATATGCACTTGCTTGGATTTATCAGACTTTTAATAAAGACAACGTTTTGACCTACGCCGATTTGCAACTTTTTATCAGCGTATTGCCTGATATTTTGTCGCGCCCCTTCAAGATTGTCAAAAGCATTGTTAAGATTTTTGCGAAGAGATTTCTGCCCGCGATGATTGAGATAAATAAAAGCAACGTAAGTTGGTATGACGTTAAAGTGCAAAATTACTCAAGGCGACTACTCAATTCGATTTGAGGTGATTCAATGATTGATAAAAATTTATTCATGTACGATTTGGCGGTCGTGGCGATTTTCAAGGACGAGGCGCGTTATCTTGAGGAGTGGCTGAATTATCACTTGGCGGCGGGCGTCGAGCATTTTTATCTTTATGACGACGGTAGCACGGACGAGCCGCGCGAAGTTTTGGAGCCGTACATTGAGGCGGAGTTGGTTGAATATTTTCCAGTGACGGGCGAGAACATGACGATTCCCGTGTACAATGACGCGGTTCGCCGTTTCAAGTTCGCCGCAAGATATTTGGCGTTCCTTGACATTGACGAATTCATTTTCCCCAAAACTAATCAAAGCGTCATTGAGGTTGTCGACGAAATTTTATCTAAGGACGACAACGCGGCGGCTTTGGTTGTTAACTGGCAAGTTTTCGGTTCGAGCAACTTGGAGAGCGCGGACGCTGACAGCGGAGTTTTGGAGACATTTACGCGACGTGCGCCGAGAGATTGGTTTGAGCCGCCGACGGAGACAACGCCGCCCGCCGGAAATATTTTTGTCAAGACGATTGCCAACCCGCGCTTTATCCGCGCCATTGTCAATCCGCACTTTGCTTTTTATTTTGACGGAAAGTACGCAATCAATTCGGCGGGCGAGCAGGTGCCCTATTGGGGTTGCGAGCCGGTCACGGATAAGATTGTCATTAACAATTACTTTTCTAAAAAAACGCAAGCTGAGTTTCAAGGCGAAGAGTTTGACGACGACATTTTGAAGTATCAAGGAGTGCGCGTGGAAAGTTATGTTCAGCCACCGTCTTTTGAGCGCGAGAGATATTTCAAGCTCTTGGAAGAAATTTTGTTGCCTTTGGTGCGAGCAATGGAGCCAGACGAAAATTTTCAGGGCAAGCAGGAAATGTTTTTGACGTGCCGAGCGTTGGCGGGGCATTTGCGGCGGCTTTATCCTAAAGACAATCGCGGAAAGTTTATGGAGGAGACGGCGTTGCGGCTGATAAATCGCACACACTTGACGAACTTGACTTACGCGGAGACAATGATGATGTTGAATTCGTTGCCGCCGATTTTGAGTTTGGATTATCCTGTCGTCGAAGAGATTCGAGAAAATTGCGTGAGTTTCGTCCGGCAGATCATGGACAACTTGCGTATAAATTCGCAGTGGGAAGAGTTCGTCGAGCTTGGGAATTATCTGGAACTCTTGTTGGCGGTTCGTCAATTCGATTGAGTTTATATAAACTTCTTTTCTTTGACCGAGCAAAGAAAAGAAGCAAAAGAAACTCGCCTCGC
>CAMYWI010000209.1 GCA_947302675.1 uncultured Selenomonadales bacterium
CGGAGCCGAGAACTTCTTTAATCTTGTGCTCGACAAGCTCTTTGATGTAAGCGCGAGCGGGCGAGAGATATTGACGCGGGTCGAAGTGTTCGGGGTGCTGATTGAAATGTTCGCGAATGCCGGCGGTCATGGCAAGACGGAGGTCGGAGTCGACGTTGATCTTGCAGACTGCGGAACGCGCGGCTTTGCGGAGCTGTGCTTCGGGAATGCCGACAGCATCTTTCAATGCGCCGCCGTTGTCGTTGATGATTTTAACGTACTTCGGAATGACGGAGCTTGCGCCGTGAAGAACAATCGGGAAACCAGGAATTTGTTTTTCGATTTCGGCGAGAATGTCAAAGCGGAGTTCAGGCGGCTCAAGAACGCCGGTTTCGGGATTGCGCGTGCACTGTTCAGGCGTGAATTTGAATGCGCCGTGCGAAGTGCCGATAGCGATTGCCAAAGAGTCGCAACCGGTCTTGCTGACGAATTCGACGACTTCTTCGGGTTTGGTGTAGTGAGCTTTGTCGGCATCAACGCTGACTTCGTCCTCAACGCCTGCGAGCTGACCAAGTTCAGCCTCAACCATTACGCCGTGAGCATGAGCATATTCTACAACTTCTTTGGTCTTCTCAATGTTTTCTGCGAAGGGATAGTGCGAGCCGTCGAACATAACGGAAGTAAATCCGCCGTCGATACAGGATTTGCAGGTTGCGAAATCCGGGCCGTGATCAAGGTGCAGAGCAATCGGAATGTCGTTGACTTCGAGAGCCGCGCGGACGAGGTGAACGAGGTATTGATGGTTAGCGTACTTGCGTGCGCCGGCGGAGCACTGGAGAATGACAGGGCTTTGAAGTTCGGCAGCAGCACTGGTGATACCTTGAACGATTTCCATGTTGTTGACGTTGAACGCGCCGATAGCGAAACCGCCCTCATGAGCTTTCTGGAACATAGCTTTGGTTGTGATTAACGGCATTTTACCTACCTCCTAAAAAATATCTCACAATATCGCGGGACTTGCGCCCCCCTTAAACGTAATGTATTTTAACACACTTTAGCTTGAAGTTGCAACAATGAATCGAAAAATATTTTGACAATTCGCGCGGCGAAAATCTATAATGGGAAAAAATTTTTGAGGAGGAATTTTTTTCATGCAGTCAATAGTAAAAGACATGACGCTTGCGCCGTCGGGGCACGCCAAAATTGAATGGGTCAAAAATTTTATGCCGGTGATGTCGGCGATAGACAGAGAGTTTTCGCAGTCGAAACCGTTCGCGGGCAAAAGAATTTCAATAACGTTGCACCTTGAAGCGAAGACGGCTTACATGGCGGAAGTCTTCATGCACGCGGGCGCGGAAGTTGTTATCACCGGCTCGAATCCCCTTTCCACTCAAGACGACGTGGCGGCGGCTCTCGTCGAAGACGGCGTGACGGTTTTTGCAACGCATGGTTGCTCCGCCGAAGAATACAATGATTATCTCAACAAGGCGGCGGACTTCGCGCCCGATATTTACATTGACGACGGCGGCGACTTCACGGATTTGATTCACACCAAGAGACGCGACGCGCTCAAAAATATTCTCGGCGGCTCCGAAGAAACTACGACGGGCGTCTTGAGACTTCGCGCTTTGGAACGTCAAGGCAAGCTCGAATTTCCTATGATTGCCGCTAACGACGCCTATTGCAAATTTCTGTTCGACAACCGCTACGGTACAGGACAGTCGACTTGGGATGGGATTATGCGCACGACGAACTTGGTTATCGCGGGCAAGACTGTTGTTATCGCGGGCTACGGTTGGTGCGGCAAGGGCGGCGCGATGCGTGCTCGCGGTCTTGGCGCAAATGTCATTGTCACGGAAGTTGACCCGATTAAAGCGATTGAGGCGGTCTTTGACGGGTTCCGCGTTATGCCGATGAGTGAGGCGGCTAAGGTCGGCGACATTTTCTTGACGTTGACGGGCGACAAAGATGTTATAACCGGCGAACATTATCCGCTTATGAAAAACGGCGCGATGCTCGCCAATGCGGGGCACTTCGACGTTGAGATTAACATTCCCGAACTCGCCGCGCAGTCCGTCAGCCGCAAAGTCGTCCGCAACAACGTCGAGGAATTTTTACAGCGCGACGGTCGGAAAATTTATCTGTTGGCGGAAGGGCGGCTGGTCAATCTCGCGAGCGGCGACGGTCACCCCGCCGAGATCATGGATTTGAGTTTTGCCGTCCAATTCTTCAGCGCGGCGCACATTCTCCACAATCACGCGCGGCTTGAGAAGAAAGTTTATCTCATGCCCGAAGAGATCAATTCCAAAATCGCGGAGATTAAACTCGACTCAATCGGCGTGACAATCGACACGCTTACCGACGCGCAACGCGAATATCTCGGCTTATGAACATTTCAATCGACAATCGTCTTTTCGAGTGGGACGACGAAAAAGCCGCGATAAACTTCACTAAACACGGTATTACTTTCGACACAGCGGCGAAAGTTTTCAGCGACCCTTATCTTCTTGAAGAATATGACGAAGAACATTCCATAGATGAGGACAGGTGGAAAATTATCGGTATGGTTGGCAAAATAATTTTTGTCATTTATACTGAGCGCGGTGAATATACTCGATTAATTTCTGCCCGCGAAGCAACACCAATAGAAAGGAGGAGATATTATGCTCGTAAGGAAAATTATTAACGTCGCGGCACCTTTGACGGCAAAGGAGAAAGCTGAACTTGCCGCGTTGAAAGACCGTCCGATTACTTACGATGAAGATTGTCCGCCCATGACCGAAGAGCAACTTGATGAACTGGATTATTTGATTCGCAAGTACAAGACGCGCCGCATTACCAAAGAAATTAAGATGAAAGAGTTTCCCGAACGTTTCCAAAAGCGCGAAGTTGCTAGTTGAAATTGTTAAATCCTTTGCGGGTGTCTTCGGACGCCTGCTTTTTTATTATCGCGCCGACGGGGCAAATCGCGATAATGTTATCCCAATCCTCCGCGCAGGTCTCGTCAAAAAAAATTCGACCGCGCTCGTAAGTCACGCCGCCGAATTCCGACTCGCTCACGCAAGCCAAACATCTCACGCAAATTTTTTCGTCGTAGTTTATTTTCATAGCTTAGTAATTAAAATCTTGCCAATGCGCACGCCGTCCATTTCCTTGACCTTGAAACGGAAACCATTCCACTCGTAAGCCTCGCCGACCTTAGGAATATAGCCAAAGCACGAAGTCAAGAAACCGCCCATTGTCTGAAAATGGTCGTGCTCCTCGTCGGGCAAAGTCTCAATGTCAAACTGCTCCTTGAACTCGTCAATGTCGCAAAGCCCGTCGACCGTCCACGAGTTGTCCTTGTTGCGCGTGATTTGCTGTTCGACTTCATCATCGCCCGCTGTGTCAACAATCTCTCGCACAATGTCATCAATCGTGATAAAGCCGATAACTCCGCCGT
>CAMYWI010000210.1 GCA_947302675.1 uncultured Selenomonadales bacterium
GAGGGACGGATTAAAATTTCGCCGGTTTCGCCGTCGAGGATAACGGGGTCGCCGTTCGCGATTTGAGCAATGCCGTCGCCGACGCCGACAACGGTCGGGATAGCGCGAGTCTTCGCAATGATAACGGCGTGCGCAGTGGTGGAGCCGACGCCGAGAATAACGCCCGCGATTTTATCGGTGGGAAGTCCGGCGATAACGGAAGGCTCAATGTCCTTGCCCGCGACGATAACTTTACCGACGATTTCGGGGTCTTTAATGCCGAGCAAATACTTCGCAATGCGTTTGCCGACGTCGCGCATATCAACCGCACGACCTCTGAAGTATTCGTCTTCCATAGCCTCGAAAATCTGCGCTTGGGACTCGTAAGCGTCGATAACAGCTTTGGGCGCGGAGCCGCTGGTTTCGATTTGTTCGTCGATTGCGCCGCTCATAGCGGGATCTTCAACCATCATGCGGTGCGCTTCGAGAATGCCGGCTTGCTCTTTAAGACCTTGCTCATTGAAACTGTCAATGCTCTTTTTGAGATTGTCGGCGACCGCGACGAGGGCATCAGCAGCCTTTTTCTTTTCGGCGGCGGGTTTGGCGGGTTTATACTTCGCGAGATAACCGTCGAGGTTTTGACCTGCGAGCAGAATGTTACCAACGGCAATGCCGGAAATTACGCCTTTACCTTTAATTTTCTCTGCCATGTTTTCTCCTCCAAAGAGTTACACAAAAGGGGAGGCGGAAAAAAACTTTAACCTCCTCCCCCTTAATCAGCAACGGACACGCGAATTAGTCTTCGCCGAATTTTGCGTCAACGAGGTCTTTGAGAGTCTTGACGGCTTCTGCTTCGTCCGGGCCGTCAGCGACGATGGTGATCTCGGTGCCTTTGACCAAGCCCATGCTCATGATCATGAGGATGCTTTTGGCGTCGACGGTTTTGCCTTTAGCCTTGAGCTGAACTTTGGATTTGAACGAGGACGCTTTCTGCACGAACACCGACGCGGGGCGCGCATGAATACCGGTTTTGTTTTCAATGGTGGTTGTTGCTTCTGTCATTAGTGACCCTCTCCTATCTTTTTACGAAATATTATTAACGGCTGGTGCCTTTCGACAACCTTTTGAAATGTGCTATTCGCCGCGCCCGTTTATCTTCCTGCTTGCTGAGAAAAAATTTTCAAAAAATTTTTTTGCGACACAGAATTATTTTTATGGTATAATTTCTTGACGTAATTAGAAAGGAGGGAAATGGTTTTTATGACGATAACCTCAATACTGACCAAGTTTAACCCGCTGAAGTATTTGGGGATTATGGCAGGATGTTTTATCGCCGCCGCCTCGATAAATATTTTCGTAGTGCCGAGCAGTCTTTTAACGGGCGGCGTCACGGGCATTGCGATTATTTTTTACTTTTTGGCGGGCTTGCCAATCGGCTTGCAGACGCTCGCCTACAACGTGCCGCTCTTAATTGCGTCGTACAAACTTTTGGGAAAAAAATATACACTTGACGTAGTTATCGGGACTGTGTTATTTTCCTTCGCGCTGGACGCCACAAAGTTTTTGAACGGCATGTTGCCCGTTGATGAGATGATGCTCGCGTCGATTTACGGCGGCATATTCAACGGCATTGGTTATGGGATTGTCTTTCGCATGAACGGTTCGACGGGCGGCTTTGACATTCTCGGCGCGATTTTCAAGAAGTATTACTCAATGGAAATCGGCTCGGTGATTTTCGGCTTTAACTGTTTGATTGTGGTCGTGGCGGGCGCGTTGTTCAGCGTCAACTCCGCAATGTTCACGCTGATTTGTATGTATGTGACTTCGCAAATGACCAACAAAGTTATCGACGGGTTCAATCAGCGCAAGGCGATTCTGATTATCTCGGACAAGGCGAAAGACATTGCCGACGGGATTATCGCGGACATTGGGCGCGGCGTGACTTTTCTCAACGGCGAGGGCGCGTACACCGGCGACCCGAAAAAAATTGTGATGGTCGTCGTGAGCATGACGCAGATTGCCAAGATTAAAATCGTCGTCAACACGGTTGACAGCAACGCTTTTATGCTGATATTGGCGGCGAGCGAAGTGCAAGGGCGCGGCTTTACTCGAACTGCGCGGCAAAATGTTCATTACCGAACCGACCAGAAAATAAATCCCGACGTTGAGCAAAAAATTCAAGACGCACTGGCGAAACGCGGCGACGATGATTGATGTAACAAAATTTTATTTTCGACGTATAATTAATGGAAGATAAATTGCCTGCGCGGGCGGCTCAACTGCTTAGGCGATGTGATAAAGAAGTTTCTGGGCGACGGAGGTGATTGAGAAAAATTTTTCGCAAGAATTTTTCGGAAATAAGAGGCGACCGACTAATCAAAAAATAAATCTCGGTCGAGGGAGGAAAAAAATTTTTATGGAACTTACTTACTTACTGAACAGCGGGTTTTTGATTCGAGACGAAAAAACATTGTTGATTTTTGACGACTACGACGATCCTGCGGGAATCATGGACGCCGCCTACGATAAGGGGGATTTTGACAGGCTCTATATTTTCGTCACTCACGCGCACTTTGACCACTTCGGCACGCACATTCGGGCTTACGCGGAGAAGACCGAGCGTTACATTTTCGGTAGCGATTTGAAACACACCAAGCGCGTCAAAATTTTCCCGACGAAAAAAATCACGTACATGAAACGCTACACCGAATGGCAGGACGACGCGATTAAGGTTTGGAGTTACGACTCGACGGATGTTGGCGTCTCGTTCCTGGTGGAGTTGCCGTCGGGTAAAAAAGTTTATCACGCGGGCGACTTCAACTGGTGGCATTGGGAAGACGACACGCTTGACAATTTGGATCTCGCGGAGAAAATTTTCAAGCGGCAGCTCAAGAAAATGAACGGCATGGAGGCGGACGTTGCCTTCTTCCCCATTGACGGGCGGCTCGGAACGGCGCAGGAAAAAGGCGCGATTGAATTCGTCGCGAAGACCAATGTCAAAAGTTTAGTGGCAATGCATCGCGAGGGCTATCCGATATGGGAGCCGTCGCCCAGATTTTTGTCGATTAAAAAGGGCTTGCCGACGTGGGCACCGGTCGAGCCGGGCGAGAAACGCATATTCGACGGCGAAGATTTTTTGGAGGTTTGATTAATGGCGGAAAAGAAAATAATGCTAACTCAAGACGGCTATGATAAGCTTGTCGAGAAGTTAGATTATATGAAGAGCGTGCGGCGGATAGAAATATCGGAGCGGCTCAAGGCGGCGATAGCACTCGGCGACCTCAGCGAGAATTCGGAATACGACGACGCCAAGAATGAGCAAGGGCGTTTGGAAAGTGAGATCAGCGAACTTGAGGCTAAACTTCGCAACAGCGAGATAATTCAATCGACGACGAGTAGCAAAGTTATGATTGG
>CAMYWI010000211.1 GCA_947302675.1 uncultured Selenomonadales bacterium
GAAGGGCGAGCCGACCGGCGCACTTACCGGCTTTGCCAATATCATTTTGAAAGTCCTGCGCGAGTACTCGCCCGACTTCGCGGCGGTTGCTCTCGACGTTGCCAAGAAAACTTTTCGCAACGAAATTTTTACCGAATACAAAGCGACACGCAGGGCTATGCCTGACGAGCTTGCCGCGCAATTTCCCTTGCTTAAGGAATTCACGGCGACGCTCGGCATAAAAACTTGCTCGGCGCAAGGCTACGAGGCGGACGACATTATCGGCACGCTCGCGACGCAGGCGAGTAAAGATTTTCTTGTCGACATTTTCACGGGCGACCACGACGCGCTCCAACTTATCAATGAAAATACGCGCGTCCTCCTCAACAGGAAAAAGGACATTGAAGTTTGCGACGCGGAAAAATTTTTGAAGGAATACGGATTTGCGCCGCCCCTGCTCGTCGACTTCAAAGGCTTGAGCGGCGACGAATCAGATAATATTCCTGGCGTGCTCGGCATTGGCGACAAGACCGCTAAGACGCTGATTCAGCAATTCGGCTCGCTCGAAAATATTCTTGAGCACCGCGCGGAGATTAAAGCAAAAAAAACGCGCGAGGCTCTTGAAAAACACGCCGACGCCGCGCACCTAAGCAAGAAACTCGCGCAGATTGTTCGCGACGTTCCAGAAATTACTTTCGACGCCGACGAATTTAAAATCGCGCCCGACCTTGACCGCGTTGACGAGTTTTGTCACCGCTACGCTCTGAAAGTCGCGCGAAAAAAAATTTATGAGCTGTTCGGTGTGGAAAATCTCTTCACGCCGCCCAATCCCTTCCCGACGCTTAAGCCGCTTAATCTAGACGACTTAAACGAGGCGGTGGGCGTGGCTATCGCGACGCTTGACATGAATAATTTCGTGGTAAAAATTTTCGACGGGAAAATTTTTGCGGCGACGCGCGACGACGTTCAGAAAATCTTCGACGACTTCAACGGGCAAATCGTCTTAAACGGCTTGAAAAATTATCTGCACGTCTTCAAAGCTACCGTCCTCGAAAAATTTTTGGATATGGAGCTGGCGGCGTACCTGATTTATCCCGAACGCGAAAAGCTCAGCCGCGAAGACGATTTGCGAATCGGAAAAGATTTGGCGTTGACCGTCAAGACTTTTGAAAAGCTCGCGCCGCAGTACGAGAAAGTTTTAACCGACAACGACTTGATGAAACTTTATCGGGAAATGGAATTGCCGCTGACGGAAATTTTGGCGCGAATGGAAATGCGCGGCGTTTTCGTCGACAAGGCACAACTCAAAGAAAAATCCGCCGAAATGTCCGCTCGCCTCGCCGTGCTCGAAAAAAAGATTCACGATCTCGCGGGCGAAACTTTCAACATAAACTCGCCAAGACAACTCGCGGGCTTTTTGTTCGTGACTTTGAACTTGCCGCCCGTCAAAAAATCCAAGACCGGATTTTCAACCGACATAGAAGTTTTGGAGGAACTCAAGGAGCGGCACCCCTCAATCCCCGAAATTATAAAGTTCCGCAAGCTGGCGAAGTTGAAGTCGACGTACCTTGACGGCTTGGGCAAGTTGATTGGCGCGGATGGGCGCGTTCACACGAATTTTAATCAAACGGTGACCGCGACGGGAAGGCTTTCGAGTTCCGACCCGAACTTGCAAAATATTCCTGTGCGCACTGAAGACGGCAAGGCGATTCGCGCGTTGTTCGTGCCAGGCGAAGGTTACGACTGCATTTTGTCCGCCGATTATTCGCAGATTGAACTTCGACTGCTCGCGCACATGTCGGGCGATGAAAATTTAATCGACGCCTTCAACAACGGGCAGGACATTCACGCGCGGACGGCGTCTGAAGTTTTCGACGTGCCGATTGAGGAAGTGACGCCCGAATTGCGGCGCAAGGCTAAGGCGGTCAACTTCGGCATTATTTACGGCATGAGCGTTTTTGGCTTGGCGCAGGATTTGCATATCAGTCGATAAGAGGCGGGCGAATACATTGTGCGCTACTTCGAGCGTTATCCTGGCGTCAAGGAGTTTTTGGACGCGACAGTCGCGCAGGCGCATTTGCACGGCTATGTTATGACGATGTTCGGGCGGCGACGCGCACTATACGGGATTAACAGTTTGAATTTCAATCAGCGGTCACTTGCCGAGCGCATGGCAATGAACACGCCGATTCAGGGTAGCGCGGCGGACGTTATCAAAATGGCGATGATTCGCACGGAAGAAAATCTGCGCGGGTTCGACAGCCGAGTTATTATCCAAGTGCACGATGAACTTGTCGTCGAGGCGAAGAGTTCTGAGCTTGCCGAAGTCGAAAAAATTCTGCGCGATTCAATGGAAAACGTCGTGAAACTCGCCGTGCCACTGCCCGTCGACATTCACAGCGGCGAGAATTGGGCGTTGGTTAAGTAAGGGAGAAGGGAGAAGTTTATATGCCCGTTAATCCTAAACGTGTAGGGACTAGGAACGAGGAACTAGGAACTAAAAATGATGCGGAAGAAGTTTTCATTCCGGAAGAGCCGAAATGGTCACTTGACGAAATAATTTTGCCCGACGACGTTAAGAATCAGATTTTGGACGTGGCGACCTACGCCGACAACGCGCACAGAGTTTTTGAGCTGTGGGGTTTCAAGCGCACGCATAAATTTTCGCGGCGTATCGGAATAAATCTCTACGGCGCACCCGGCACGGGTAAAACTATGGCGGCGCACGCAATCGCTAAAAATCTCGGCAGAAAAATTTTAATCGTCAACTACGCCGATATTGAATCAAAATACGTCGGCGAGACGCCCAAAAATATTCGCAAAGCTTTCGAGGCGGCGCAAAAATCCGACAGCATTTTGTTTTTCGACGAGGCGGACGCGATTTTGAGCAAGCGCGTTACGAACATGACGCAAGCCGTTGATGTTAGCGTCAACCAGACGCGCTCTGTTATGCTCATGCTCATGAACGAATTCCAGGATTTTATTATCTTCGCGACCAATTTCATTGAGAATTTCGACGCCGCGTTCATGCGCAGGATTTCAATTCACATTAAATTTACTCTGCCCGACGAAACTTGCCGCAAGAAACTCTGGCGCATGTACACGCCGCCCGAAGTCCCCAACAACCTTGACTTCGACGAACTCGCTAAAAAATTCGACGGTATCAGCGGCTCGGACATTTCCAACGCCATGCTGAACGCCGCCTTCAAAGCCGCACGCCTCAAGCTTGACGAACTCGATAAAAATCTCGTCTTCGAGGCGGTAGAAAATATTCTGGCGAGCAAAAAAGCCAACGCCGGCGATTAAATTTCAAACGGCTATTCCCTTGCGAGACTTGCTCGCCCGACGAAACTTGCCGCAAGAAACTCTGGCGCATGTACACGCCGCCCGAAGTC
>CAMYWI010000212.1 GCA_947302675.1 uncultured Selenomonadales bacterium
CGTGGAATTATCCTCAAGATCATATGGTTGAACACATTATGCGCGAAGTCAACGGCTACGACCTTTCGACGGGCAAGCTTTTGAATGGCATTGGCGAGATTAAGGACGACGGCACAACCAATTCGGGCATGTGGATTTATGCGGGCGTCACGCGCGACGGCGATGTTCACATGGCTAAACGTCGCGGACAGGAAGATCCCGGCGGCATGGGAATTTATCCCGGCTATGGTTGGGTTTGGCCTGATAATATTCACTTGCTTTACAATCGCGCGTCCTGCGACGAGAATGGCAACCCGATTAACCCCGACAAGAAAATCATTTGGTGGAACGCGGAAAAAAATATGTGGGAAGGCTACGACCGCCCCGATGTCGGCAGTTTATCAGCCGCGCCGAATACTCCTGCCGGTCAAAAGCCCTTCCGCATGGTTGGCGAAGGCGTCGGCAGAATTTTTGCGGCGAGTTATAAAGACGTTGAGAACGGCGAGACGCGCGACAGCTCCTCTACGCCCGTTGACGGTCCCATTCCCGAATTTTATGAGCCGGTCGAGTCGCCGACCAATAACGCGCTCCACATGAATCCGAACGCGCAGTTCAGCCCGTGCGTCATTTATCCGCGTATGCCCGACCTTCAAAAAATCGGCAAGAAAGACGAATTCCCCTACGTCCTGTGCAGTTCAAGCATTTGCGAGCATTGGTGTTCGGGAACAATCACGCGGCACGTCACTTGGCTCAATGAACTTGTCAAGGAACCGTTTATCGAAATGCCCAAAAAGCTCGCTGAGAAACTCGGCGTCAAGAGCGGCGACGAAGTTATTGTCCGCTCGGTTCGCGCGCAGATTAAGGAAAAAGCAATGGTCACCGACAGAATTCAGCCGCTGATGATTAACGGCGAGGAAGTCTTTGTCACGTGGCAACCGTACAACTGGGGCTTTAAAGGCTTGTCGACGGGTCCGAGCGGCAACTACATAACGATTGACGCGCTCGACCCCAACGCGCAGTCGCAAGAGTTCAAAGCTTGCTTAATCGACATCAAGAAGGCTTGAGCTTATGGGCAAGATAAAAACTCTTGAAGAATACGTCGCCGAGAATAATTTCCTACAGGAGGCGGCGGAGTTTCATTCAAAGCTGGAAAAAGATTTATCGGAACTTGAGCCGCTCGACTTGCCGTCGCGCGAAGAAGTTTTGGAGCTTGTCAAAGACGGTGTGCCGCTCCTTCAACAGGAAAAGTTTCAAGCTCAAATTCTCGACGCGACGGAAAAATTTTTGCCGCGCGAGTTGGCGGGAAAGTTTCTGCGACAGGAGAGCTCGGAAGAAATTTTGTTGCGGAAGATTTTCTGGGCGGCAGTCGATAAGCTCATCCCCGACGATTTAAAGCACTGGGAGCGCGACGAGTGGAATAAAAATTATTGTCCGATATGCGGGCGGCGACCGGTTATGGCGCAGTTAAAAAAGTTCAACGACGGGCGCGCGAGATATTTACTTTGCGGCGGCTGTCATGCGCTGTGGAATTGGAAAAGGCTCGGTTGCCCGTATTGCGGCAATGACAATCTCGAACGCATTCACATTTTGGAGTTGGATAAAAAAATGCGGCTCGACATTTGCGACGAGTGCAACGCTTACTTGAAGACTTACGCGCAGGAGGACGAGGAAGATATTTATCTGCGCGACTGGGCGACGTTGCATTTGGATTTGCTCGCGGAAGAAAAATCTTTGCGCAAATGTGGAGCCGTTGAATTGGAGTAGGGACTAGTTAATAGGGACATAGGGACTAGTAAAAACTCGTCCCTAATCCCCAGTCCCTAGTCCCTACAAAAGGAGTGATTAAAAATGGCAACAGAAATGGCAATGCTTCACGACGTGGCGCGGTGCTCGGCATGTCGCGCGTGCATGGTCGCTTGCAAGCAATGGCACGACTTGCCCGCCGATATGTCGACGCCGTTCAAAGGTCAATATCAATCCCACGCGGACTTGCCGCCGACAACTTGGAATTTAATCCAAATGAACGAGCGCACCGACTCAATGGGCAAGTTTCATTGGGACTTCATAAAATTCCAATGTATGCACTGCCAAAAGCCCGCGTGTCTCTTGGGTTGCCCCGAAGGCGCGATTTCTCGGAAGGAAAGCGGCGCGGTCGTCATCAACGAGGATTTGTGCGTCGGTTGCGGCTACTGCAGGACGAATTGCCCATTCAACGTCCCGCGCATTGACCCTGAACGCAATAAATCGACTAAGTGCGACCTCTGCTTTGACCGTATCGAACACGGCATGGTTCCTTCCTGCGCCAAAACTTGCACAGCGGAGGCGATTGCATTCGGCACGAAAACCGCTATGACTAAGCTCGCCGAAGAACGCCTTAAAGAAGTTCGCATGAATCACCCGAACGCGCAACTTTACGGTGTCAGACCAAACGGCGTCGGCGGCACTCATATGATGTACGTCCTGCCTGAGCCGCCCGAAGTTTACGGCTTGCCCGTCGATCCGAAAACTCCCGCGTCAATCGACTTGTGGCGCGATTACATTCGTCCGCTCGGCAAAATCGCGGGCGTCGGCGCGGCGGCAGGTCTTGCCGGCTTAATGATTCTGAACAAGCTCATTGGCAAGAAAGGAGCGTGACGACAATGTTAATCGATAATCGCTACGTGCCGCGTCACCAAAAAACATTCACGATTTGTCACTGGCTCAACGCAATTTCGTTTTTGATGTTGTTCCTGACCGCGTTGCCGCTCTACGCCGATTCGTTCCTGTTCCTTTATAACATTTTCGGCGCGAAGACTTTGCAGTACGCGCACAGATTCTTTGCGATAATTTTTATCTTGACGCCGATTTTCGGGTTATTGTCGGCGCGAAAAGGTTACGTCACCATGATTAAAGAGGCGTTCAGTTTCAGCGCGGACGATTTAATCTTCTTGCTGAAATTCCCGCTGACGCTCGTCGGTATCGAACCGAAAATGCCCAAGCAAACTTTCTATAACGGCGGCGAAAAAATTCATGTCGCTCTGCAAGGTACGGTTGGCGCAGTGCTTGTAATATCGGGCGCGGTGCTGTGGTTTGGAACTGGCGTCATTGATAATTCGATTCGCGCTTGGATGATTCCCATTCACTCGTTGGCGGCGGGGCTCGGCTTTGCGGCGGCTCTTGCTCACATTTATCTTGCCGTCGTTCAAAATCCCGACTCCCTGCGCGGCATGACCGAAGGCTCAATCTCCGCGCGGTATGCGGTTCATCATCACGGCGCGTGGGTCGACGAACTCATTAAAGAAGGCAAAGTTACTAAAAAAGAAATTGAGCAAGCCAGCTGAGCCGACCTGCTCTTGAAACTTCAATCTGCCTCCCGAACGTCGGGGGGCGGATTTTTTTTGCGGTAATCGTCGAC
>CAMYWI010000213.1 GCA_947302675.1 uncultured Selenomonadales bacterium
CGCACAGGACGTGCGACCGCCCGCGCTATTTTGCCGGATGCAAAATAAGCGGGTCTTACGCCCTTTTCTTTTGCTTACTTTTCTTTTGGGCGAACAAAAGAAAAGTAAGTTAATAAGCTTTTTCTTTGAAACCTTTCTTTGTGCGCGAAAAGAAAGGGGACGAAAAAACATTTAAGTTGCCGCTACCAAGTTTCGATATAGTTAGCGAAGTCAAGCAACTGCTTAACAAAAACTTTGAAATAAACGGGTCAGACATTTAAAGGAATAAAACGACAAGGAGCAGTCAAAAAATCTGACCGCCAATTAAAAAGGAGAAGTGATTTTTATGATGCGTTCCCTGTTCTCCGGAGTCGCCGGAATAAAGGTTCACCAGACGCGAATGGACGTTATCGGTAACAACATTGCTAACATTAACACAATCGGTTTCAAAAGTAGCCGCACTACTTTTTCCGATATGCTCTCGCAAATGCAAAGTGCCGCCTCCGCGCCGACAGACAGTCGCGGCGGTATTAACGCTCGTCAAATCGGTCTCGGCGTCAACGTCGAGAGTATCGACTTGCTGTTCACCGATTCTTCGCCGCAACAAACAGGTAAAAATACTGACCTTGCACTCGCGGGCAACGGCTTATTCTATCTCAAAGACGGTAACCAATCTTACTACACGCGCAACGGCTCGTTTATGTTCGACGAGGAAGGCAACTACGTCATGTCGGGTACGGGTCTTCACGTGCAAGGTTGGAATGCCACTGCCGAAGGCGAGATAAATACCAACGGCGCGGCGACTAATATTGTTGTTCCCGTCGGTAAAACTATGGAGGCCTCCGCGACGACTTCTATAGATTACAGCGGCAACCTTGATAAAGAATCCAGATCTATTAAGTCCATTACCTTTACCAGATCTTCCTCCGCCACTGATGATGAAGTTAACGCCCTTATAACAAGAGACGATGACGGCAATGTTAGTAGCGTGAACGTTGACGGCGAAAGTATCGTCGCGGCGACAATCACTTACAGAGACGATACCACGCTGAGCGTCACGAGTGGCTATTATGAAGTCGGCAAAACGGTTCCTATCACGACCCTTGCAACGATTTACGACTCTTTGGGCGGCAAGCATGAAGTCACGCTCCTTATCGATAAAGATCCAGATTCAGCAGAAGGAGACGCCGTGCCGACTGACGAAGACGCTGCGGCGACAGGTCGATACACCTATACAACCGGCGGCACGACTTACAATCTTACAAGAACTGTGGATGATAGCGGCACTGCTACCTATACATATACAAATGCCGCTGGCGCAACTGTAGAAGCTCCAACAGATGATGTGGTTGCAACTTTCGACAATCGTTGGAGAGTTTATATCGCGCCTGGCGTAGGCGAACCGGGTCCCGCCTCTGACAACTTCACGAACAGCTTTACTCGTAGCGAGGCTAACGGCAACCCCGAAGCGGACGGCTCTTCCACGACCGGCACAATGAATATGGTTGCCTATCTCTACTTTAACGATAAAGGTGCTTTCGTAAGCAACGGGCGCGAAGACGCCGCCTCGATTACTTTTACTTATGGTGACGGCAACGGCGCGGCGTCGAATCAGGCGGTTTTGGACTTTACGGGCTTGACGCAATACGCCAACTCGACGACTTCTTTCCCGACTGCTAATGGCAACGCGGCGGGTGTCCTTCAAAGCGTCGCGGTTGACAGTAGCGGCATTATCTCCGGCTCCTACACCAACGGCTTGATTCGTCAAGAGGCTCAAATTGCCGTCGCGCAGTTCACGAACTCTTCCGGCTTGACCAAAGTTGGCACGACGATTTACACCGAGTCCAACAACTCCGGCACGGCGAATATCAGAACTGTTGACGACTTCGGCTTGAGTGTCACGGCGTCCGCCCTTGAGATGTCGAACGTCGATTTGGCGACTGAATTTTCCGAAATGATTATCACGCAACGCGGTTTCCAAGCCAACTCGAAAATGACAACCGTTTCCGACGAAATGCTTGAGACGCTCGTCAACATGAAGAGATAATTTTAGCGATTGAAAATAAAAAGGCGCGGCTCGCAAATGAGTCGCGTCTTTTTTTGTTATTAAAACAATCGCATTCGTCGTCTTTCGAGTTCGCGAGCCGCCTTTGCTTGCCCGTGCGACTTGTCCATTTTATAGACGTAAGCCATGACTTCGGCTATTGCCTTGTAGAGTTCGGGCGGTATCTCGCGGTCAATCTCCAGTGCCATGAGCATGTTAACCAGCGTTTTGTCTTGATAGACTGGTACCGAATTTTTCTGCGCGGTCTCCAAAATATGTTCGGCGACGTGTCCGCGCCCTTTAGCTATGACTTTAGGAGCAAGGTCGCGTTCCGCCTCGTACTTCAACGCGACCGCCTTTCGTTGCGGCGTGATACTTGTCGGCTGTACATTGTTTCGATTAAAGCGTTCGTCCATGTCGATTTATCTTCCTTGCTTGGTGAACTTTAGCTGATTATATTTGTCGTCAAGCGGCGCGTCAAGAATAATTGAAAAGCCCTTCGCCGACGCTACCCACGCTAATTTCGCCGAGATTAAGCGAAAGTTGTTTCATAGAATTTTTCAACTGCTTGACGTAAACCGCGCCGAACTCCTTTGCAATCTCGCTTTGAGAAAAATAAAAGCGCATGTCGAGTTTATTATCGCTATAAATTCTGAAGACCATTTCCGCCGCGCCGACGTGGTCAGTCAAAACGCAAATGCGCACCCACGTTTCCTTCTTTGTCTCGCCGGTATCGGGGTCATTTTCTGTTTCGTCGTAAATGTTGAAGTAAGTTGGGTAGCTCGCCTCGTTATCGCCCATGTAGAGCGGCACCATCATTTGGAAGGAGCGTTGGTTTTGGATAACGGTGTTCTCGCTACTCATTGCGCCGCGCATTGAGGTTGCGAAGGCGGCAACGTCTTTTCCGGCTTTCTTTAGAGCTTTTGGCGACATTTTGGAATTTAGATTAGCCATGTCGCACATTTGCATAAAAGCCCACAGGCGCGGCAAGTCCGGTAGATTTTGTTGGACGGCGGCTTGACGGACTGTGAACGGGACATTTTGTTCGCACAGGCGCAGGAGGTTTTGCAAATGGCGAGCCTCCGTTTCGGGTAGCATTTCCTGCGAGTTATTTATAAAATTTTTGAACAGGGCAGTATCGCGCGGGTTGGTGTCTTTATTTTGCATGATGAACTGCGCGAGGTTGCGCATTGTGTCGACGGTCTGCGGCGTGTTTTGGAGGTTGGCTTGTGTAAGCTCGACTCGCGCCCTATCCATTTGCCGACGGAGGTCTTTTTGCCGGTCGACGAATTTTTTATTCAATGGGTAAGTTGCCACTGGCGGTTCTTCTTGCGGCTGATTAAGTTGCG
>CAMYWI010000214.1 GCA_947302675.1 uncultured Selenomonadales bacterium
TGTCAATGGAGTCGTCGCCGTCGCCGCTATTGATTGTGACGAATTCACCGCTGTTATAAATGGAGTCGTTGTCCGCGCCCGCGTTAATTGTCACATAGGAGGCGGTGTTTTTAATGGAGTCGTTGCCATCGCCGCCTTCGATTGTGACGTTCGAGATTGTGACGTTCTCGCCATTTACTATCTTGCTCGTTTTGCCATCACTGGGAATATTGTCGTCGTTTGAAATATAATCGTTGCCCGCGTCGCCGTCGATTTTTACGTTTAAGCCGTAATTGACAATGGAATCGTTATCCATGCCGCCCGCGATTGTAACGCTGGCGGCTTTGTTTTCAACAGTATCATCGCCCGCGCCGCTAGTTAGTGTTGAATTGGTACCAAGCGAATCATTGCTGATAGAATCGTTACCATTTCCGCTGTTGATTGCCGCGCTCGCCCCGCTGTTGAAAATAATATCATTGCCGTCGAGTGCCTCAAGCGTCGCGCCGGAGAGAGAGTTTCTGTATTTATCATTGAGGTTAGTGAAGATAAAGACGTTACTCCGCGTGCCGATGATATTCACGGAGTCCAAATCTGCCGCGCCCAAAAGCTTTATAGAATCGTTGCCGACAGCTACCACGATATCGTTGCCTACGGTCGCAGGTGTGTATTCGTCTCCTGCAATGCTCAGCGTCGAAGTCTCGTTAAAGCCAAGAATCGTGTCGTTGCCGTCGCCAGTTTTGTATTGAATAAGGTTTTCTAAGACGTCGCTCGCCAAGCTGATGAAGTCATTACCTTTGCCCGCGCGGATTGTGATATTTGTGCCGCTATTCTCGATAGTGTCCTTACCCTTGCCGCCGGAAATGGAAACAACGGCTCCTGCATTGGCAATTAAATCGTTACCACCGAGCGCATTTATCGTCGCGCTGTAAATGCTGTTGTTGATTTCGTCGACGTCCGCAGTGCCCAATATAAAGTTTGAGACCGTGTCGACTTCGATGTTTGCAGTCAGAAGATTTGCCATGCTCACGGTTTCTTGACTATTGAGACTGTCCGCAAACATTTGCGCCCAATAATATCTGCGGTTGGAAGTATCCGCGTCATAATAATTGTAGCCGACGCCGAGCTTGCGGAATTTTTCATCCAGAATATTTTTCTTATGCGACTCGGAAGATATCCACTGAACCATGACTTCTTCCGGAGTCGCCGCCACCGCCTCAAGGTTTTCACCGACATAGTTATACTTGCCCTCAAGCACCGTGTAATATTTTGTACCGTTGGGGCGCGTGTGACTGAGGTTTTTTCCAAGTTTAGCTTGTTCCGTGATTTCCTCCGCGCGAACGGACGCTCCTGCCGTCAAGCCTTCCGAGAGCGTCAAGGCGGCGAGACTTTCTTTTTCGCGCTCATTATTGGTAAGACGCAGAACTTCCCAAGCCTCTTCGTTCAGCGTGCCGTCGAAGTAATCATTGTCGCGAGCACCTTTAAGCGTGAGTGTAAAAAATCCGTCCGCGTCTTTCCACACGACATCATTGCCGCTTGCGACGCTTGAAAGTTTTGGCATGGTGTTGCCGTCAAAGTTCACGACGATTTTATCAGACGACGGCTCCAAATCTTCAATCACCGCCGAGAGTTTTTTATCGGCGGAAAAAGTTAACTCGAAAGTATCCGCGCCCTTGCCGCCGCTAAGCGTGCCCGTGCCGCCCGTCATTATCAAACTATCGTCGCCCGACCCGCCAATCAAAAGAACGTCGTCGTGGTTGTCGCTTAAAAGAGTGTCGTTGCCCGCTAAGCCGTAAACTTGCATCTTATCCGCGCTGACAACTAATTGTTCGCCCGTCTTTTTGCCGACGAGAACTTCTGCCATTAAACCCACTTCCTTTAAAAATTTTAAATGTCTTAGTAAGCATTATAGTAATTGTTTTTTTTTTTTTGTCAATTCCCTGCTATGAAAAAATTTTTAAGGTTGAAAACTGCGCGGCTGTATGATAGACTGCAAAAAATTTTAGCGGAGGGGCGTCATGCCAGAGGAGCTTAAAGAAATATTGCGGCGCGAACTCGACGAGCTTAAGCAGAATAAAATTCGCGTGGGAATACTCGCGGCGTGCGTTGTAATCTTGTTGGCGGTTTGGATAACTGACGACGGCTCCGACGGCGAAGAAATTGTTTTAACGGAGGAGCCGCCGCTCACGAAAGACTTGCCGATAAAAACTTTGCCCGTTACGAAAAGTCCTGACGGCGTGAAAATAATTTTGGGCGCGACTGCCGACAGATTGTTTATCGGCGACCCGTTCGCTGTCGAGGAAAAAGTTGCTCCCGAACCGCCGCCACCGACTGAACCAACTCCGCCCTTGCCGAAAATCCCGCCGCCGTCAATCATCATTGAGCCGCCCGAACCCGAAACGCCTAAAGAAAAAATTATCCTGACGGGCACGGCGATTAGCGGCGACAATAAAATTGCAATGTTCCTGCGCGGCGACGAAACACTTTTCTTAACAATCGGCGAGGAAATAGGCGGGCGAAAAATTTCCGAGATAAGCCCCGACTTCGTGACGTTCGAGGACGGCGAGCGCATTTATTTCCAAAAGGAGCTGAACTGATTGATAAAAAAATTTCTGCCGCTGATTGTGTCGGCGACTTTTTTTATGCCCGCGCAAGTTTCAGCCGCGCCCATGACGCTCAGTGTGCACGACGCCGACCTCCGCTCAACGATTATGCTCGTCGCCAAAACCGGCGGGCTTAACGTCTCAATCGATGACTCGGTCAAAGGGAAAATTTCAATCGCGCTCTCGAACGTCGAGCCGCTCAAAATTTTGGAGATAATCTCGCGGACGAAAAGCTTGCAAATGATGCGCGAGGCGGGCGTTTATATCGTGACGGCGTCAAGTGTCGAGGTCATGCAAAGTTACGTCTTCCCGATAAAGTTCGGCGACGCGGCAATTTTGAAAGAGGCGGTGATTATGTCGCTCGACCCTGACACCGAAAAGCTCCCGAATCAAACGACGCGCATTAAAAATACTGACGGCTCCTACACCTACCGCTACATATATCGCGACGACGACAGCGCAGATAACAATGCAGAAAATTTTAAAAATATAACGCGCAAGGATAGAGTTTATGTCAATCCCGAAGTCAACGCGCTGATTTTGTTCGGGACGCCCGCCGAATATGAGCGCGTCAAAAAACTTTTGGAGACGCTCGACGTTGAACTTAAGCAAGTTTCGGTTGAGGCAAAATTTTTGATTGTTGATAAGGAGAAAACTAAAAATCTCGGCATTGATTGGATATGGACATCAAGCAATGAACATTATTCTACTCGTATAGAAAACATGAATAACTCAAGTGATTACAGTTTAATCCAAATAGGTCGTTCATTTAGCACCGTTGATGATTG
>CAMYWI010000215.1 GCA_947302675.1 uncultured Selenomonadales bacterium
GACGCGCTGTTGGGAGCGGCGGCACTTGGCGACATCGGACAACATTTTCCTGGAACGGCGGAGTTCAAAGACATTTCGAGCGTCGAACTTTTAAAGCGCGTCTGCGCCCTTATCAAAGAAAAAAATTATTCAATCGGCAACGTGGATTCAATCGTCGTCGCGGAAAAGCCGAAACTCGCGCCGCACATTTTGCAAATGAGACAACGTTTGGCGGCGGTCATGCAAATTGACGTTGACGCGGTGAGCGTTAAGGCGACGACGGAAGAAGGACTCGGCTTTACGGGCACGCGACAGGGAATTGCGGCTTATGCAGTGGTGAGTTTGGAAAAATGAAATTTTTTTCTCGGCCGCTTTAAAAGCGGCGGAACAGTTAGCGCGTTGCAACGTTACGGAACTTTTTAGCGAATCACCGCGTTTGGGGGAATGTCAATGAAATTTTTTTCGCGCATCAAGAAAGATATCCGCGTCGTCTTTGAGCGCGACCCTGCGGCAAAGAGTGTGCTTGAAGTCGTGCTGTGTTATTCGGGGCTTCACGCGATTTGGCTACACAGAATTTCTCACGCGCTCTTCAAACGCGGCTGGATTGTCCCTGCGCGGCTGGTCTCGAACTTTTGCCGATTCTTGACGGGGATTGAGATTCATCCAGGCGCGACGATTGGCGACGGACTTTTCATTGATCACGGCACGGGAATTGTTATCGGCGAGACGGCGGAGCTTGGCAAGAACGTGACGCTTTATCAGGGCGTGACGCTCGGCGGCACGGGCAAGGAAAAGGGCAAGCGTCACCCGACGATTGGCAACAATGTCGTTGTGGCGACCGGCGCAAAAGTTCTCGGCTCCTTCAAAGTTGGCGACCATGCCAAAATCGGCGCAGGTTCCGTTGTCTTGAAAGAAGTCCCGCCGCACGCAACTGTTGTCGGCATTCCCGGCAGAATCGTTGTTCTTCACGGCAAGCGAGTTCATAACGAGGAAGAATATCGCGAGGCTGTCGCGGAACTTTGCAGGGCACGCGGCTACGACATAAACAATCCGAATGTCCGCGCGGAATTAGCGGAAGAGCTTGACGTTGATTTGAATCATGACATTTTGCCCGACCCCGAACGCGAAATGATTGAGGTTGCGCTCCGACAAATTCAGCGGCTTGAAATGCGCGTCAGCGAATTGGAAACGGAGCTTGCCGCCGCCCGCGCAGAAATTTCAGCGGAGGCAATGCGCACGTCTTCATTGGAAGTCGCCTTGACCGAAAATAAGAAAGTCAACCTAAAAAAATCTTAACAAAAAATCCCGCCTCGCGACGGGAAATTTTTTTTGCGAAGAATTTTTTATCTGGCGAACAAAACGCATTCCCAATAATCTCTCGTATCAATTTCCAATCCTAAAGAATCCAAATACTCAACAAAATTTTTTTCAAACTTAACAGTTATATCTTCGGGCGATTCGTAAGATTGACGCATGGCGAATTCATAATCGGGGCGAATTGACTTGACAAAGTTCATCAGCGTCCAGAAGTCGTCGAGCTTGTGATAGGCACTGAGCGCAAGAATCGGCTTGAAACGGGCAATGGTCGTCGCCGCGCCCTTAAGAACGTCAAGCTCCGCGCCCTCCACGTCCATTTTGATAAAGTCGACGCGCGGCAAATTTTTTTCGCGAACGTAAGCGTCAAGCGTCGTGATAGTTGCCGTTTTAGAACCATTTACAACCAATTTACTTCCAGAGCCGTATGAATCATAATGTGATTCTTGTTTGCGCGAACCCAAGCCAAGATTTTCGAGGATAAAATTTTTTTCTCCGGCAATCTTTTTAGCAATATCATAATTTTCTTTATCCATCTCGAACCCGTAAACCTTGTAGCCCATTTCGGAAAAAATAGTTGCTGTAGTGCCGTCATAAACGCCGCAATCAATGACAATCGCGCCGCGTTCGGGAATAAAGCCGCTTATCAGATAATGCGACGAATTCGAGTAAACAATTTCTCCGAGACGATTTGAAATGTTGCCAAGCCAATAGCCGCGAAAAGTTCTCTTTGACTCCTCGTCAATCAGCGACTCGTAAACTTCCTGCAACTCGGACAAGTGCCCCATAAACGTTTCATAAATATGCTCGGTGACCGCTAAAGCTCCTCTTTTTCCTCTGTAAAGATTTACAACTTTGTCGACAGGAAAAATTTTCAATGCTACTCTCGTGTCAATGTGACTATTTGCGAGAATATATTCGGGCTGAGGATAAATCTGCGCGGCATCGCTCAAGTGAACAATGTTAAGTTCAGAAAGTTGACTGGGGGGGCATGGCATTATTGACTAAAAGGGTTGCGATGTTAATGCCTTGATCACGAAAATTTTTTGCCGTTTCGATAGCTTGATCCATAGGCGCAGTCGAAAGGAAAGCAACTGGAATTTTCTGCGCGGTGATTTTGTTCATGACGACAGAAAATCTTTCCGCGTGCACTTGTTGAATGAGTTTGACAAAATTTTTCAAAGCAAAACCTCCTTACAAATAGCTGATAGGATTAACGCGGTTGCCGTTGACGTGAACTTCATAGTGGACGTGCGGTCCCGTGCTGAAACCGGTCGAACCCATGTAGGCAATGAGCTGACCGCGCTTGACTTGTTGACCTGTTGAAACGACGACTTGCATAGCGTGACCGTAGCGCGTCATGATACCGTTGCCGTGATTGATGTCGACCATGTTGCCGTAGCCGCCCGAATTCCAGCCAGCGTATTCGACAACGCCGTCCGCCGTCGCGACAATCGGCGTGCCCATGTCGTTAGCAATGTCCATGCCAGGATGAAAATCCGTGCCGCCCCAGCGCAAGCCGTAAGGCGAGCTGACAACGCCAGTCGTTGGCCAAATCGACGGGATATGCGAATCAGCCGCGCCGCTACCGCCGACAAGACTTGGGTCAAACGGGAAGGAGCCTGGAGCCGGTATCGCGCCTGCAGAAGGAATAATCGGCAAGCCGTTCGCGAAGTCGAATTGAACCGTACTGCTTGACGAGAACGACGACGAAAAGCCCGCAAAGTTCGGAGAGTAGCCGCTTGCAATCGCCGCGCCGACCGCCAACTGTTCGCGCTGTTGCTTGAGTTCGTTTTGGAAAGCGTCGAGACTTTCCTTGCGCGTGCTGACTTTCGCCTCCAACATGTCCAGTGCCTGCGAGACTTGCGCGATGTCAAGTTCGTCGACTTTTGGATTGTCAATGACCTCAACCGCCGCCTCGACGATTTGCGGATTCTCTTTGAACGAATTTATAACCGCGCGAATTCTTTCTGCAGACTGAACGTCAACAGGAGTTGCCGTCGGTGCGGGTTGAACTTGGGCAGGAGTTGTGACGGGCG
>CAMYWI010000216.1 GCA_947302675.1 uncultured Selenomonadales bacterium
ATTACGGCTCCGGCACGATTACCGCCAATGCTCGCAAGTTGATTACGCGCTTTGCTGGCAAAAAAAAATTGCCCAACATTGTCGATTCTCGCTACAATATCGGCGAATTCGAGGGTGTGGGCTACGTCAAACAAAATGATTCGGAGCTTGGCGATTTTGTCGGGCACGCGCTTAATAACGTGACTGATTTAATTGGCGCGGGCACGGAACTTTTGACTAAACTCAATGCCAACGGCGTTTTGATAACGCGCGGGGAAAAGGGCATGAGTTTATTCGAGCGCAAGGGCGCGACGCATCATATTCCCGTTAGCGACATGAGTGAAGTTTACGACGTGTCGGGCGCAGGTGATACTTGCGTCGCGGCGTTTTTGTTATCGTTGACGGCAGGGGCGCAACCCGCAATGGCGGCGAAGATTTCAAATTATGCGGCGGGTATAGCGGTTCGGAAGTTGGGCACGAGCACCGTCAGCGCAACGGAATTGATCTCGGTTTTAGAACACGCCAAGTAATTTTTTGCTACTTGACCAAAAAATCGAAGTCGGCTTGCGGCACGAGCGTCACCAGTCCCATTATCGCCAAGATTTGTTCGAGCGCGGCGCGTGCTGTCGAAGTATTTTTGACGACAAAATCAACGTCGCGCCAATGGTCAAACTCGCCCGTCTCCTCCGCCGTCTCAACGTAATATCTTATCTCGTCGTTCGAGCAACCCGCGCGAAGCATTCTATCTACAAAAACTTCGTCGTTAATCATTAAAAAAATCGTCACGAGGTCTTGGTTGATAAATTTCGTCAACTGTTTAATGCCCGCCACGTCCTGCATAATCGCGACGCTGATTTTGTGATTCTGATAGGCGTCGAGCACGTCGGACTTGCGCAAGCCGTAAGACTGCGCCTGGTACGTCACGTTGACGATATATTTTTCATTGTCGTAGTCTTTGCTCTTGACAGATTTATAAAGTTTGCGCTTGTAGGCGTAGCGGTCGTCGAAAACGCGCGTGGTTATCGTCGGAATGTAATGGATGCCCATTGACACGAGCTGAGAAACCATAGTCGACTTGCCCGACGTGTGCGGTCCGAGCAGTGCATAAATTTTATTCGCCACAAAAATTCCCTCCTACTTTTTTTGTTTGGCAACGATGCGGACGCTGTCTTCGTCTTCGTCAACTTCCGCGCCGCAACGGGGGCAGCATTCGTACTTGGTGCCGTCGGGCAGAGTGCGTTTGCCTACGCATTTAGCGCAAAATTCCATGCCGCAACGGTCACAGTGATAGATCACGCCAAAATCTGTGCGCCCGCATTTTGGGCAGCTGTCATAGGTCGCCATAAAAATTCTCCTTTCAATCGGTCGTCAAATGATTTTGCATTAAACATACTTTCTTTTTTTGAATTGAACATACTTTTCTTTTGCTCGCCCAAAAGAAAAGTATGCAAAAGAAAAGGGCGTCACCGCTTGAACATCCTGTTCAAACGCGGTGTCGAGGGGCGGCGTCCATGCCGCCCCCTCTGCCTTTCGACAACCCGTTAGGTTTTTAAAAATCTTGTTCAATAATGCGGATGAGCTTTGACGTACTCGACGGGGCGGCTCCAATCTACGTGGACGCCCGTCGCCTCCCAAAGCCGCGTCAAAACAATTTTCAAATTTTCCGCGCTCAAGTTCGGGTCAATGTTTTCCTCCGTGAAGTCCAACAGCGTCTCATGGGGGATTTTTATTTTGTGCGGCGTCGTCAAAAATTTTTCGGCAAGAGCTTTGCCCTCGTCGTCGCCCAATGTCACGACAACTTTTTTAGCCGCCTCGTCGTACTCAACCCAACCCAAGCTCCCCTTGAAACTTATCGCCACGCTAAAATTTTCCAAGCAACTCAACTCCTTTGTGCAAAAATTTTCTTAAACGAAATTCCGTGCGAGCGCAGGAACGACCGAATCAGCAGGAACGCAACCGCCGCCTCCGCCACGTCATTAACCGAATAATTCAGCCCGATAAATTCTATCGAAAAAAACTTCGGCAACAGCCAAATCAGCGGCACCTGCACGACAAGCGGCAATAACGCTATAACAAAGTTGCGCCACTCGTCTTCCAACGCCGCCATGATTCCACTAAGCCACGTCGCAATTCCGACGAAAGGCTGAAGCAGGAACATCATCCGCACGAAGGTTATCATTTCGCTGGTGACTGGCTCGGCGTCGTCCACGAAGACGCTCATCAATTCTTCCGTGAAAATCATCAGCACCGCGTAAATCGCGAACGTCAAAATTATTGTCAAGAAAAATCCGTAGCGCATGACCCGCAGATAATGTTGCTCCTTGTGCGCGGCGAAAAGTCGGCTGATTAGCGGTTGAATGCCCGTGTCCAAGCCGTTCAGCGGCAGATAGACAAATGTCAAGATTATGTTCGCGATTGTCGCCGCCGCAAGCAGTTGAGGCGCGTCGTAATGCAAAAGCGTCGCGTTCATGAAGTATTCGATAAAGCACATCATCAACGTTGAGACGGCAAAGCCCGCGCCGATTTTGACTTCTTGCCAAATGTATTCGAGACTTCCCAAGCTCCACGTCGTTGTGAATCGTTGTCGCGAGAATTTGAAGTACCAGAAAGAAATTGCCGTGCCGATAATTTGCGCAAGGACAGTTGCCAACGCCGCGCCCTGCATTCCCCAACCAAAGCCGATTATAAACAGCGCGTCTAAAATTATGTTCGCCAGCGACGTTGAGCCGACGAGATAAAAGACGTGCGCCGGCTTTTCAATACACCGCATGAATGCGCCCGTCAAGTAAACCGTCAACAGGAACGGCAAGCCGCACAAACTTATTCGCAGGAAGGAAATCGCCAAGTCAACGATGTGTTTTTCGTCGGGGCTGTCAACGAGGATTTGAAGTAACGGCTCGATAAAAATATTTCCGACGACCGCGACGATTATCCCGACGGCGAACGCGCAGACATAATTGCTCCGCATGATTTTTTCAGCGAGAGCTTTTTTGTTCTCGCCGATAATTTGCGAGACGACCGCCGAGCCGCCCGTTTCAAAGAGCGTGGAAAGCGCAAGGAAAATCATCATGACGGGATAGACCAACGCCATTGCCTCCAAGCCGTCAGTGCCGACCCAGTTGCCGATAAACAAGCCGTCGGTCGTCGTGTAAATGCTCATTGCGACAAGCGCGGCGAAAGTCGAGCCGCCGTACTTGATAATCTCGCCAATCGTTGAGAAAAAATCTTCCCGCACCGTTTAAGCCTCCACGTTGAAAATCTGCGCGAAACCCGTCATGTCCAAAACCTCGCGGACTTGCTCGCCGACATTTTTAACCGTCATATCGCCGCCTTGCGCACGAATTTTTTTCAT
>CAMYWI010000217.1 GCA_947302675.1 uncultured Selenomonadales bacterium
AATATCTTCGCGACTTTCCATAGCCGCTTTCTCGCCAATTTCGGGACGAGCACCCGCGCCGAGTCCGCGAGTAAGTTTTTCGCCGATTTGCATTCTCTTGGGCGCGAGCGCGTTCAAAAGAGCCTGCGCGTCCGTGTTGACCGCGATAAACTCTACGCCCTCCAAGCCCAAAGAAATCATGCGATTGACCGCGTTGTTGCCGCCACCGCCCACGCCGATAACTTTTATCTTCGCGAACTGGTCCAATGTATTGTTATCAAGTTCAAACACTGTTCATGCCTCCATAAAATTTGTTGCAGTGATTCTACCATATAAATTTCAGTTGCGAAAGTCTTTACGTCATAAAATTTTCAGCAAAAAAATTTTCTCCGTGTTCAAAAATAAAAGGAGCAGTCGGCTTGACCGCTCCAAAAGTTTTTATCTTGCGTGGCGCATCGAGTTGACGGGGATATTGGCAACGAGCGCGACCGAATCGGAATCATTTTCAAGCGCAATCTCCATGTCGTTGCGATTTATATTCATGTACTTGGACAGCACGCCGATTATTTCTTCTTTAATCTGCTCCATAATTTCAGGCGAGACGCTGGCGCGGTCGTGAATCAGCACGACTTGCAAACGTTCTTTGGCGACTGTCCCCGATTTTTTTTCGGACATTCCGAAGACCCTCTTTAAAACGTCTAGCATAGACAGCCCTCCTTACAGCAAGCCGAAAAGTTTTTTCAGCCGAGCGAAGAAACCTTCTTTCTGCGGCTTGAGGAAGGGCACGTTTTCGCCGCAAAGTCGAGCGACGATATTTTTGTAAGCTTGCCCCGCCGTCGAGTCGTTCATTGTTATGGCGGGTTCGCCTCTGTTCGTCGCGACGACAACTTTTTCGTCATCGGGGATTTGCCCAATGCAACCGATTGACAAAATCTCGTCAATGTCGCCCATGTCGAGCATGTCGCCTTTCTCAACCATTTGCGGGCGGATTCTGTTGACGATAAGCTTAATATTTTCCTTGTCCGCGCGTCCGAGCTCGCCGATAATTTTATCCGCGTCGCGCACGGCGGAAATTTCCGGCATGGTTACGACAATCGCGGTATCAGCGGCGGCTATCGCAGTTTTGAAACCTTGCTCAATGCCAGCGGGGCAGTCGATGATTATAAAGTCGAATTCTTTCTTCATTTCGTCGCAGAGCTTGACGAGCTGTTCGGGATTGACGGCGGACTTGTCCTTAATCTGCGAGGTCGGCAGAAGGTATAAGTTCTCGTACTTTTTATGACGGACGAGGGCTTTTTTGTATTGAACGCGCCCGCTCGTCACGTCAACCAAATCATACAAAATGCGATTTTCCAAACCGAGCAAGAGGTCGAGATTGCGAAGCCCCGTGTCGGTGTCGATGAGGGCAACTTTATTGCCGCGCATGGCAAGCCCGACGCCGATATTCGCCGTCGTGGTGGTCTTGCCGACGCCGCCCTTGCCCGACGTGATTACTATAATCTGACTCATATAATTTTCCCTTCCGTAGAAAAAATTTTAGCGCGCAACCGGCTCGAAGATAATTTGGTTATCCTTAATCATGGCGCGTTCGGCTTGAGAAACTTTTTCCGGCTCGTCGGGCGCACGCGCTACCAAGTCGGCAATGCGAATCTGCGCGGGCATGAGTCTGTCCGCCACGACGCAAGCCGTCTTGTCGCCGAAAGCCCCCGCGTGAACAAAGCCCCTGCACGTGCCGCGAATGTCGATTGAGCCGCCCGCAATAATCTGCGCACCCGGATTAACGTTGCCGCAAATCAGCACGGAGCAATTTGCCTTGACCTCTTGCCCGCCGCGCACCGTGTGATTTATCACCATCATTTTTTGAACTTCTTCGACCGTCTCTTTGAACTTCTGCGCGGGAGGCTTAGTCGTGTCGCGCGAGGGCGGAGCCAAATTCGGGCGTTTCAACTCCGTACTGAAAAGCATCCCGTGCCTGTGAAACATCTTGCGCAACGCCTCGTTCTGTTCTTCGGCGAAGTAGCCCTTCGGCACAAAAACCGTCGTCCCGCGAATAAAGAAACCGTTGCCCGATTGGAGCTTGTCCAAAAGATTTGCCTGCACGTCGTCGAAACTCGCGCCTTTTGCGAACGTCAGCTGCAAGCCGTACTTAAGCCCCTTAATCGTAACTATATCACTCATTTTAAATCACCGCCTGTTACTTAAAAATGATTCCTTGCGCATTATACAAAATCCTACGCCGCTTGCCAATATTCCTTACAGATTTTTTTCAGCGTAAAAAAATTGAGAGGCATAATCCTCTCAACAGCAAAGCGCGAAAATATTAAAAGGCGTCAGCAATTCCCCGCGAAGACGAAATTCAAATGACGCTTGGCAACGTCGACGAGTTCATAAATTTTCTTGACGGGTGTCGGCGGCAAGTTTGTAACTTTGTAGCGCGGGAAAAACCTGCTGATGTGCAACGGAATATCTTTTGAAATGCTCGCGAGCCACGCCGCCTCTTTATCCATATCGTCGGGCGAATCGTTCATTGTCGGGACAACAAGCGTCGTAACTTCGACGTGGCAGGACTGCGCGGCAATGCTAATCGTCTTGCGAACGGTCTCGAAGTCGCCGCCGAGCAGGGAATAAATTTCTTGGCTAAAACCTTTTAAATCGATATTCATTGCGTCGATAAGCGGCAAAATTTTCTTCAGGGCGGCGGGCGCGACAGTTCCATTGGTCACGAGGACGGACTTCAAGCCGACCGCTTTTAAAAGGTTTGACGTGTCGCGAACAAATTCATAGCTGATAAACGGCTCGTTGTAGGTGAAGGCGACGCCGATATTTTTTTGCGGCACGAGTTCAACGGCAAGCCCCGCGAGTTGTTCGGGAGTGATCTTGCGCGTCGGGAAGTTTGAATCCGCCATAGAAATTTCGTGATTCTGGCAGAAAGGACAATTTAAATTGCAACCGTAACTTCCTACCGATAAAATCCGACTGCCGGGAAAAAATCTGTACAGTGGCTTTTTCTCAATCGGGTCAAGGGCAATCGAAGTCAACGCGCCGTAATTGAGCGCGGTAATTTTCTCGCCGTCATTGATTCGCGCACGACACCTGCCAATTTCGCCGACCGATAGGCGGCAATGGTGCGGGCATATCTCACAAACTTTTTTCTCCATAATTTTATACTCCAAATAATTATTCATTGCGGTTCGTCGAAAAGCAGAGGGGGCGGCATGGACGCCGCCCCATGACACCGCGTTTGAACAGGATGTTCAAGCGGTGACGCCCCTGCGAGGGCGAATGCAACGGCGTTGCATGAGGTTTTCTTTTGTCAAA
>CAMYWI010000218.1 GCA_947302675.1 uncultured Selenomonadales bacterium
ATCACACGACGATTTTCGACACGCTGGGCTTGCCGTTCCTGCCGCTATTGCAACTCCTCGACGTGCCACAAGCCGAAGCCGTTTCCAAAACGATGATTGTCGGCTTTACGGACATGTTCACACCGTCAGTCCTCGCGGCGGGCACGATTACAAGCCCTATGGCAAAATTTATCGTGGCAGTCATCTCCGTAACGCAACTGATTTACTTATCGGAGGTCGGCGGGCTTATCCTCGGCTCCAAAATCCCCGTCAACCTGCCCGAATTGTTTATCCTGTTCCTTGAGCGGACGATTATCAGCTTGGTAATCGCTGCTCCGGTTGCGCACATGTTCTTTACGGCTTGACGTTAGCAAATTCTAAAGCTGGCTCGGCGTCGATTAGTTTCAGTTCAAAAGCTTTGTGATAGTAAAGTTTCAAAGCCGCCAAAGCCTCCGCCGTCAAGTCCCATTTGATGACGCCACCCAAATATTTATCAAGCTCGGTAAATGTGAACGGTTTCGACGGTAGTACAGAGTTAATCGCGTCGGCTTTATGCTCAATGCCGAATCGGAAGGCGCGGAGAATTTTTTCATACGTCGTTTGTAGGAGCACAGGTTCCTCGACGGCGAATTTTTTTTTCACAGCCCACAGCGCGTAAACCATTTGCCGCCCCGTGAGCTTGTGCCACTCCCTACCCAAATCGTACAGATAAAAATTTTCGGGCGAGTGAAGATAAACATAAAGCGCGTCGTCGCCGATTAACAGCGCGGCGGTAGCGTCATCGTCAACGGGACTTTCGATCTTAACGGAGCGCGTCTCGTAATGCGGAGTGGCGTCGTAGCTTTCGTGCAGAATAATTTTCAAAAGACGTTGCGCGGTCGCCGACTTCGAGGTCAGAATAATTTTATCGTCGCGAATATTTTCAATGGGCTTGCGCGAGACCAGAATTATACTCGTGACGTCGCAATCTGCGCGGACGCAAAGCTTAGGCAGAATCAAAAGTTCGTCGCTTTGCCGCGCGTACTCAATCGAAGAAATATTGCTGAAATCGATTCGCGCTGCCTTAAGCTCGCCGTTGAGAAAAGTTGGCACGCCGTAAACGATTTGCAAATCCGCCGCGCAGTTCTGATAGCCATAATTGAGCGGCAGGACGTTCAAGAAATTTATATGCCCGACCTTCGGACTGTTCATGAAAAATTTTTCCTCCCAATGATAATCGATTAGCAGAGGGGGCGGCATGGACGCCGCCCCACATCTTTGGACAAGCAAAGAAAAGTTTGTTCCACAAGCAAAGAAAGTATGAAAAAACTACTCAAATTCAATCGTGGCGGGCGGCTTGCTCGTGCAATCGTAAAGTACGCGATTGACGCCCTTAACCTCGTTGACAATGCGATTCGCGACGACGTTCAAAACTTCAAAAGGAATCTGCGCCGCCTCCGCCGTCATAAAATCGCTCGTCAACACCGCGCGAAGTGCAATCGCAAAATCGTAAGTCCTGCCGTCGCCCATAACTCCGACCGACCGCATATTGGTCAGCGCGGCGAAGTATTGCGACAAATTTTTTATGCCCGCCTTAGCAATCTCCTCTCGATAAATGGCGTCGGCGTCCTGCACAATCTTAACCTTCTCCGCCGTGACATCGCCGATAATCCTAATGCCTAAGCCCGGTCCCGGAAACGGTTGACGACTCACAATATTTTCCGGTAAGCCAAGTTCGCGACCAGCTTGACGAACTTCATCTTTGAACAGCAAACGCAACGGCTCCACAATTTCCTTGAAGTCGACAAAATCTGGCAAGCCGCCCACGTTGTGATGAGACTTTATCACGGCCGACTTGCCAAGCCCGCTCTCGATAACGTCGGGATAAATCGTGCCTTGAACCAAGTAATCAACCGCGCCGATTTGCTTTGAAACTTCCTCGAACACGCGGATAAATTCTTCTCCGATAATCTTCCGCTTGCGCTCTGGCTCGACGACACCGCGCAGTTTGGATAAAAATCTCTCGCCCGCATCGACCTTGATAAAATTCAAGTCAAAGCCGCTGAAAACTTCCTCGACCTCCGCCGCCTCGTTCTTGCGAAGTAGTCCATGATCAACGAAAACGCACGTCAGATTTTTTCCGACCGCCTTACTTAGCAAAACCGCCGCGACGCTTGAATCGACGCCGCCGCTCAACGCGCACAAAACTTTTCCGCCGCCGATTTTATCCTTGAGCTGATTAATCGTGTCGACGACGAACGAAGACATTTTCCAATCGCGCTTGCAACCGCAGATGTCCACGAAGTTTGAAAAAATTTTCGCACCCTCGACCGTGTGCACAACTTCGGGGTGAAATTGCACGGCGTAGAAATTCTTGGCGGCGTCTTCCATTGCGGCAATCGGACAATCTTTAGTCGCGGCAGTCACGGAAAAATTTTCGGGCGCAGTAAAAATTCTATCGGTATGGCTCATCCAAACGACCGATTTTTTCTCGACGCCCTTAAAAAGTTTCGACGCGCTCAAAACTTCAAGTTCAGTCTTGCCGTACTCGCTGACCTGCGCGGGTTTGACTTCGCCGCCCAAAACTTTAGCCATCGCCTGCGCCCCGTAGCAAATGCCGAGCACGGGAATATTCATGTCGAAAATCTCAGCGGGCGGCAGGAGAGAATCTTTTTCGTAAACACTTTGCGGACCGCCCGTCAAAATAATTCCGACGGGATTCAGCGCACGAATCTTTTCAATGCTCGGAGCCGTGTGAACTTCGCAGTAAACATTGTTCTCGCGCACGCGCCTTGCAATCAGCTGATTGTATTGCCCGCCGAAATCCAAAACCAAGATCATTTCCAAACAAATCCCTCCCAAACTTTTCTAAACATATCGGTTAGTCGAGTAATAGAGGGGCGCGCATGGACGCGCGCCCTCGACGCCGCGTTTGAACAGGAAGTTCAAGCGGCGACGCCCCTGCGAGGGCGAATGCAACGGTGTTGCATGAGGTTTTCTTTTGTCAAACTTTTCTTTGGACAAGCAAAGAAAAGTTTGTTCCACATACAAAGAAAATTTTTTAAAGCACCCTGTGAGCGTGGCGCATTGCGTGACAACAAATCGTGACGGCAACTGGCAAGCCCGCGATATGAGTTGCGCCCCACTCAATGTTGACGGCAAGCGCGGAAGTCGTTCCGCCGAGCTGAGGACCAATGCCCGTCGCGTTAATCATATCCAAAAGCTCCTGCTCAAGCTGCGCGTATTCGGGCATGGGATTGCGTTCGTCGATTGAGCGCGTCAAAGCTTTTTTGGAAAGGAGCGCGGCTCTGTCCATAGTCCCGCCGATACCGA
>CAMYWI010000219.1 GCA_947302675.1 uncultured Selenomonadales bacterium
GTTGCCTCGTGCACTTTCAAGGCGATTAAGGTCGAAGTTCAGCGCAAGTCAGTCACGGTGTCCGACGCCAATCAGCCGGAGCCAGTTCATATTCAGCAGGCAATTCCGATTATCAAGCAAGTTGCAGATGTCAACAACGCCTGTCGTGGTTGCGGCATGTGCGAGCGCGTTTGTCCGAACAATGCGATTCGCGCCGTGAGAAATCCTGATAACCGCCGCAACTTGCTGTTCAATCGTCCGATTAAGCGCGGCGGCAGGACTAACCTCAACGCGCAACGCACGCTTGATAAAATTATCGTCGGCAGAATTTCACAAATGACTGACCCGTCGCTTGACCCGCAACGTCATACTTTTGACATTCGCTCGCCGCTCGGCAGAATTCTTTCGCCAAAAGAACTTCCTTTTGAACCAATCGGCGGCAAGCTCGTCGCGAAGAAAAAAACTCCGCCCGTGCGCTGGATTTACCCGCTGATTTTCTCGGATATGTCAATCGGCGCATTGTCGACGCGGGCTTGGGAGGCAGTGGCACTTGCGGCGGCTTACCTCAACGAGAAATGCGGCTTGCCCGTCAGAATGAGTTCAGGCGAAGGCGGAATGCCCGTGCCGCTCATGGAGTCCGATTATCTGAAGTACTTCATCATACAAATTGCGTCGGGGCATTTCGGCTGGAACAGAATCATCAAGGCAATGCCGCGCATGAAAGTTGACCCAGCGGGCGTGCTGATAAAAATCGGGCAAGGCGCAAAGCCCGGCGACGGAGGCTTACTTCAGGCAGAAAAAGTTGCTCCACACGTCCAAGCGATACGCGGCGTCCCGAAGGCAACGCTCTCCTCCCCGCCGAATCATCAAGGGCTTTACTCAATCGAAGAGTCCGTTCAGAAAATGCATTTGTCGCTTAACGCGGCGTTCGGCTTTAGGGTTCCCGTAGCGATTAAGTGTGCGGCGTCTTCAACGTCCGTTTCCGTCTATAATAATCTCCTGCGCGACCCATACAAAATTTGCGGCGGCTTTTTCATTGACGGCATACAAGGCGGCACGGGCGCGGCGAATGAAATTTCTCTCGACCACACGGGGCATCCCGTCGTTAGCAAAATTCGCGACTGCTATCTTGCGGCGGTTGAGCAAGGCTCGCAAGGGCAAATCCCGCTTTACGGCGGCGGCGGTATCGGCTTGACGGGCAACGCGGCGGCTGACGCTTTCAAAATGATTTGTCTTGGCGCGAACGGCGTCTTCTGCGGAAAGATTTTGATTCAACTGCTTGGTTGCGTCGGCAATGAAAATGGTCGTTGCAACGCTTGTAACACCGGCAAATGTCCGACCGGCATTTGTACGCAGAATCCGCGACTGGTTAAGCGTCTCGACGTTGACAAAGGTGCACAGAGGATTGTTGACTATGTGCTTGCCTTCGACGCTGAGCTTAGAAAGTTAATGGCTCCGATTGGCAACAGTTCCTTGCCCGTCGGCAGGAGCGACGCGCTTGTTTCGACCGACAAAGCTATCGCCGACAAGCTCGGTATTCAATACGTTTGCTGAGGAAAAATTATGAGCGAGATTACAATTAGAGAGGCGACGACGGACGACGCGGCGGCTCTCTTGAAAATTTATTCTTACTACGTCGAGAACACCGCGATAACTTTTGAGCTGACGACGCCGACGCTTGAAGAGTTCGCGAGCAGAATTTTTTACACGCTTGAAAGTTATCCGTACTTTGTCGCCGAGCTTGACGGTAAAATTATCGGCTACGCTTACGCGGGCAGTTTCGTCGGGCGCGAGGCTTACAAATTTTCTGCGGAGCTGACGGTTTATCTTGACAAAGATTTTCGCGGGCGCGGCGTCGGCAGGAAACTTTATCGCGCGTTGGAAGATGCTTTGAAACTGCGCGGGATAAAAAATCTTTATGCGTGCGTCGGCTATCCCGAAGTCGAGGACGAGTATTTGACTTGGGCGAGCGTCAAGTTTCATGAGCGGATGGGCTTCAAGATTTGCGGCAAGTTCACGGAGTGCGGGTGCAAGTTCAATCGTTGGTACAGCATGGTTTGGATGGAAAAAATTTTGAGGAGGCTTTGAGATGTTGAAAATCGATACGATTAGAAATCACGAGCGCATGTCGACGCAAGACCTCCTGCTTGAGATTGAGGCGGCGGTTCGCGAGGGCGAGAGTGATTTTGATATTGCGGCGAGCGGTCAACACGATATCGGCGGTCCGCTTTGGCACCCCGAAGGCAAGACCTTGAAATTTCACGTGACGAACGCGGGGCAACGTGTCGGCTCGATGTGCTTGCCCAACACCGAGATTATCGTTGAAGGTTCGACTTCCGCTGATGTTGGCTGGCTCAATGCGGGCGGCTTAATCACGGTCAAAGGCGACGCGGGCGACACGGCGGGTCATTGCTCAAGCGGCGGCAAAATTTATATCGGCGGCCGCGCAGGCACGCGCACGGGTTCGCTTATGAAACACGACCCGCTTTACGAAGAGCCGGAGCTTTGGATTTTAAAGAACGTCGGGAGCTTTTCGTTTGAATTCATGGGCGGTGGTCGCGCAGTGATTTGCGGCGTCGACAGCGAAAATTTTTCTTCAGTGACGGGTGAGCGTCCTTGCGTCGGCATGGTCGGCGGCGTCGTTTACGTTCGCGGAGAAATTGCCGATTATCCGAGCGATATTTTGTGCTTGGAGCTTGACGCGGACGACATAAATTTTTTAAAGGGCGGCATGAATCATTTCCTTAACGCGATTGAAAAGTCGGAACTGATTGCCGAGTTGTCGGATTGGCGCGAGTGGAAGAAACTTCGCCCGCTGACTTTCGAGGAGAAAAAGCCGCCGATTGTTCATAACATTGCCGCGTTCAGGAAGGACGATTGGATTAAGGGCGGCATTTTCAGCAACGTTGCGACCGATGATTTTATCGTCTTAAACACGGTCAATCGCGGGCTTTATCGGTTGCGCGTTCCGAGTTGGGATAACGAAAAATTTTCCGCGCCGTGTCAATTCATGTGCCCGACGGGCATTCCGACGCAACAGCGGCTTAATCTTTTGCGTCAAGGGAAAGTCGACGTGGCTTTGAAACTTGTCTTGAAGTACACGCCGTTTCCTGGTTCGGTCTGCGGGACGCTTTGTCCTAATCCTTGCATGGAAGGTTGCACGCGCGCCACGATTGACGAGGCGATTCAAATCGGCGCACTCGGACTTGAATCTGCTCGCGTCGAAGTTGAGCCGCCGAAAACTTTTACAGGCAAGCGCGTTGGGATCATCGGCGGAGGCGTCGCGGGCTTGACGGCGGCTTGGC
>CAMYWI010000220.1 GCA_947302675.1 uncultured Selenomonadales bacterium
CGTCGAAAAAAGGTCGCAAGATATTCTGCTCGAATTTTTCCGCGTCGCTTTGAGGAATTTCGTAGATGGTTGCGGTGCCGGAATTACCTAAATAATTTGGCGCATAACCTTTTTCCGCGCCATGATAAATCTTTCCGTTCAAAGGTACGCCGTCAGTCGGGAAAAGCATTTCATAATGACGTTGAAGCCAATTCTCTTTGGTCGGGCAAGGTTCGGGCGCGTCGTCAATAATTTTCCCGATTAACTTTATCCCTTGAGCACCCATAGATTTATTGCCGTGATGAAGATAAAAATAATCGCCGCGCCGCATTGCCGTCAACTTTTCCTCTTCTTTAGTGCCGGCAACGACGATGACTTTTTGTTCAAGGTAAAGTTTCCACTCGTCTTCGGAAAAAACTTTTGCTCCGTGATTGACGCGCCAAAAAGTCGCATTGTCTCCTGCTTTTCTTTTGTAAGACATAAGCTCGCCTCCTTAAAGCTCGACAAAATTTTTCAGGACTTGCAAGCCGACATCGCCCGACTTTTCGGGGTGAAACTGCGTCGCGAAGATATTTTCAAAGGCAATAGCCGCTGTGACTATCTCGCCGTAAGTGGTCGTCGCCGCGATTATATTTTTATCGTCGGGCGCGGCGTGGTAGCTGTGCACGAAGTAGAAGTAAGGCGAGCCGCTCAGCCCGTTGAAAAGTTTCGAGTCGCCGAACTTAATCGAGTTCCAGCCCATGTGCGGGATTTTCAAGTCGCCTGCGCGGATTTTTTTGACTTGCCCGCCGAAAATTTTCAAGCCGTCGACGCAAGGGCTTTCCTCACTGCCCGCGAATAAAATCTGCATACCGACACAGATACCGAGAATCGGCTTGCCCGCAGAAATTTCCTGCTTAATCGTCGGAATCAAGCCGGTTGCCTCAAGATTTTTCATGCAGTCGCCGAACGCGCCCACGCCCGGCAAAATAATTTTCTCGGCGCGTCGAATATCCTCTGCGTCGCTCGAAATCTTCACGTCGCCGCCGACGCTCGCAACCGCCTTTTCCACGCTGTACAAATTCCCCACGCCGTAATCAATCAAAACAATCATAATCAAACCTCCGAAGGAGTTAAATTTAATGGAAAGAACCTCGCCGCTACTTTACAACAAAAATTTCCTCTACGCCACCGAATTTTTTTCGGGCATGTCGATAATGGCGGTCGAACTGGGCGCAAGCCGCCTACTCGCGCCGTACTTCAGCTCGTCGCAAATCGTCTGGACAATTATCATCGGCACGATAATGATCGCGCTCGCGCTCGGAAATGTCTGGGGCGGTCGCCGCGCAGATTTGGATAAAAATCCCGATAAACTTTATCGCCGACTGATTTTAGCCGCGCTGTGGATTGGCGCAATCCCCGTGCTTGGAAAATTTACAATCCTCGCGCTTGCGGGCGTCCTCATCGTCGCGATTGACACGAACCTTTTAATTTGGGCGGCGTTTTTATCTTGCATGGCGATTTTTGTCCTGCCGCTGTTTTTGCTCGGAACGGTAACGCCCTCGCTGGTCAAGTACTCAACCGATAACCTCGAACACAACGGGCGAATCGTCGGCAACCTCAACGCCTTTAACACAATCGGAAGTATCATCGGGACTTTTCTCCCAACGTTCGTGACGATACCCGCCGTCGGCACCGCGATAACTTTTTTGATTTTCTCCGGAATTCTCCTGTCGATTGGCATAATTTATTTCGTGAGCGTCGGCGCAAAGAAGATTTTCTGCGCGGGAGCCGTCGTGATTTTTATTTTATACGGCGTCGCGGGCAACTCAAACAGTTTTGCGTTTTGGGAAAAGAATCTGCTTTATGAAGGCGAATCGATTTACAATTATTTGCAAGTCAAGGAGACACCCGACAAAATTATTTTCTCGACGAACGTTTTGTTCGGCGTGCAGTCGCTCAAGGTCAAGGGCGGCGGTTTAACCGGCATGTACTACGATTACGCGCTGGCGGCTCCGCTCCTCACGGGCGGCAAGAAGATTTTGATTCTGGGAATGGGCACGGGGACTTTCGCCGAGCAATGCAAGAAATATTTTCCCGCCGCGCAGATAAAAGGCGTCGAGATTGATGAGAAGATTACCGCGCTTGCCAAAAAATATTTCGCGCTGCCAAATGATGTCGAGGTCGTGACTTATGACGGACGCGCCTTTCTGCAAGCCGACAAAAATATTTACGACGTGATTTTGGTTGACGCCTTCCAAGATATTTCGCCGCCGTTCCAAATGAGTTCGACGGAATTTTTTACGTTGGTCAAGAATCACTTGGATAAAAACGGCGTTATGGTCGTCAACATGAACATGCGGGCGAGCGGCGCGGGCAATATCAACGAGTACTTGATTGACACGATTGGAAAAATTTTTCCTGCCGTGAAAGTTATCGACGCTCGCGGAGTTACGAATCGAGTTTTATTCGCGGCGGCTGATGATAAAATTTTTAATGAACTTCGCGCCCGCGCAGAGGCTCTTGACGACGAAAAACTTTTGCGGCTGATGATTCACATTGCAAAGACTTGGACGACGCCCGCGCAGGGCGAAAATATTTTGACTGATGACCGCTCGCCGGTTGAACTTTTGAGCATGAGGGCTTTGGACAATTTGATTCAGCAGAATTTGCAACGCTACAAGGAAATTTATCGACGCGAGGGTTTGGACGGCGTGCTGAATTCTTTTTAGCATAAAAAAAATCCCGCCGCGTTGACGGGATAAAATCTTTTACATAAATTTATTTGGTCAAAGAATTGTTGTTGATATGATAAGTATCGCCGTTGATGTTGAAGTTAGTCGAAGTGTTGACGCCGCTGAAGATAACTTTGCCGCCGCCTTGAATCGCGAGTGTTAGCGTGTCGTCTTTGAAAGTTGCGTTTTTAAAGCTACCCTCGTTGCCGCGCTTGTCAAGGATTTGCAAAAACTCGCCGCTCGCGTAGTCGAAAATGGTATCCGTGCCGTTGCCCGCTTGGAAGATAAAAACGTCGTCGCCTTCGCCACCAAAGAGTGAATCCTTGCCCTTGCCGCCCCAAAGCGTGTCGTTGCCCGCGCCGCCAGTCAAGCAGTCTTTGCCTTTGCCGCCGACCAGATAATTATCGGCATCGTCGCCGTTGAGCGTGAGCTTTTTCTTGGCAAGTGTCGCGTCAACGTTCGAGACTTCGTATTCGCTAAGGTCAACCTTGCCCTTGAACGAGCCGAGAACTTTAACGCTGTTGCTGTCAATGAAGACGCCGCCGCTGAAAATCGTCTCGTTGCCGTCCGAAGTAAGC
>CAMYWI010000221.1 GCA_947302675.1 uncultured Selenomonadales bacterium
AGCAACAAGCCCTTATCGACCTAATGCAGAACGACAAGGCGATTTACGACCAACAATATGATGAGATGATGGCGTCAAGTGCGGAAGTTGAACGGCTGATTCAGGAAAATAAATATCGTAAGGCGGCGGAAGAAGAAGCGCGGCGGCGTCAAGAGCAAATGGCGCAAATGGGCAATGTTGACGGCGGCTATGTCATGCAAAATTACGGCGGCGGAATGATTTGGCCAATTTCCGGTCCGATAACTTCTGAATTTGGTTGGCGGACGCATCCTATTTTCGGCAGTGCGCGATTTCACAGCGGGCTTGATATTGGCGGCGATTACGGAATGCCGATTCACGCAGCGCAAAGTGGCGTTGTCATTGAGGCGGGTTGGATTGGCGGCTATGGCAATACGATTATGATTGATCACGGCGGCGGAATTGTCACGCTTTACGGACACAACGAAAGCTTAGCGGTTGGCGTCGGGCAGAGCGTCAATCAAGGCGACGTTATCGCCTATTGCGGCTCAACGGGAAATTCGACGGGTCCGCACTGTCATTTTGAAGTTCGCGTTGGCGGCGAGCCTGTCAGTCCTTGGGATTATTTATAAGACGAAAAAAGCCTCCTTATCACGGGAGGCTTTTTGTTATGGGCTGAATTGAACTTTGACTGTTGTACCTTTGTCGACGAGTTCGCCCGCGCCGATACTCTGACTGACTGCAAAGCCGGAGCCTTCCGCCTCGAACGATATTCCCGCCTCATTTGCAAGCCGCGCAGATTCGCGAATACTTTTGCCGTAAAAACTCGGCACGCGAGCGACTTCGGGCGCAAGTTCTTCCTTAGGCGGTTGAGGTTTCGGCTCAATTTCTTTCGGGCTTTCTCTGCGCTCCATGCCTTGAATTGAAGCATCACCTTCGCCAATTTCCGCGCTCAGCTCGTCAGAGTCAACGCCAAGTGGCGCGTCGCTCGGCTCAATCCTAAGGTAGCGGAAGACTTGCGCAAAAATTCTGCTAGCAACCGGCGCGGCAATTTGTCCGCCATAAAAACTGCCGTACGGTTCATCAATAATAACAAGCAACGCAACCTGCGGACTTTCAACCGGCGCAAAACCACAAAACGACGCAATATATTTCCCGTCGCTATAGCCGTCGCCGTATTCGTTGACTTTCTGCGCGGTGCCGGTCTTGCCCGCTATCCTGTAGCCACGAACAGAGGCTTTGCCGCCGCCGCCCGTCGCAACAACCTGCTCAAGCAAGCCAACTAAAGTTTTATCGCTCGCTGAATCAATCGTGCGCCGGACTTCCTCAATATGCGTCTCGGAATAAGTCGTGCCGTTCGCGTTCTTAATCGATTTGATAATATGCGGTTTAAGTAAAATTCCGTCGTTAGCAATCGCGCAAAATGCCGTTATAAGCTGAATCGGCGTTACCGCGATACTTTGCCCGATAGCCATTGTCGCAATATCGGAATCAACCATTTCATCGGGCGTGTATAAAATGCCAGCCTCTTCGCCGGGCAATTCAATCCCCGTTATGTCGCCAAAACCAAAAAGTCTAGCGTAGCTGATTAATTTATTCGCGCCTAAATCTAATCCGACAAGCGCAAAGCCCGTATTCAACGACTGCTTGACGACATCAGCGAAAGTCACAGTGCCAAAGCTTAATCCGTTCCAGTTCTGAATTTTTTTGCCGGAAACCATAACGTAGCCTGGATCTACAAAAATTTGATTCGGCGCAACAATTCCTTCCTGCAAAGCCGCGCCCGCAACTACCGCCTTGAAAGTCGAGCCAGGCTCGTAAATGTAGGAGACGGCACGATTTTTCCAAACTTCTTGGTCGTAATCCCAAAACCTATTCGGATTGTAAGTCGGGCGCGTCGCCATTGCTAAAACTTCGCCGGAGCGCGGATCCATTGCAATGCAAGTTATCGCCAGAGGGCTATTTTCCGCCATTGCCTTATCAAGTTCCTGCTCGACTATAAATTGAATCGCGCTATCAATCGTCAGCTGAATCGTCTTGCACCTGTCGCCCTGATAACCATGCGGCGCGAAAATTGATTCCAAAATCGGGCGTTCTCGCGTGTCAGCGTAAATAAAAGATTCCGTAACTTCGCCCTTGATATATCTGTCCCAAGCCTGCTCAATGCCGTCAAGCCCTTTGTCGTCGGTGCCCACGAAGCCCAGAACATTCGCCGCCAAAACGTCATTGGGATAATATCTTTTAGCCTCGTCGCGAAAACCTAAGCAAACCGCGTAACCTTTTTCCCGAATCAAAGCGCGTATCGCTTCATATTCCGCTTGCTCAAGCCGACGCTTTACCCACGAAAAACCGCCGCCAACCGCTATGTCATCTAAAATATCTTGCTCTGTCTTGCCGACGAGCGGGGCTAAATCTTTTGCTAACTGCGCGGCGTCTTCAACGTGATTTGGGTCGACAAAAAGCGATTTAGTCATCGTACTTACGGCAAGTTCGCGCCCGTTTCTGTCGACGATTGCACCTCGTGGCGATTGAACCGAATAATCATGCCCGACTTGCCAGCGCATTCTCTCGGAAAGTTCGTTACCCTGCACGAGTTGGAGCCACGCATATCGACCGACAATTACTCCCATTAGCAACAGCAACGCCACGACAAGTTTAGTCGTTCGCCCTTGCAGAAATGCTCTATCTTTTTTTTCTTCTGTCATTGTCAAGCTCTGTTTGCGTTTTTAAGGAGCGCGTCTTTCAATCGCCCTTCAATCGCGACAAGTTCCTTTTCTGCCGCCTGCCGTCTCTGGCGTCCTTCGTGCTGAATTCGGAGCGTCTCTTCAATCGTCGAGATTAAATCCTCGTTGACTTTCTTAACGGTCTCAATGTCGACAATGCCGCGCTCATTTGCCTTAGCGGTATCGATTGAATTTTGTTTAAGCATTTCGGCGTTGCGTTTTAAAAGGTCGTTAGTTGCGTCGGTGACGGCGCGTTGAAGTTCGATAACTTCTTTTTGGCGCGTCAAGCCCAGCGCGATAACCATTTGATTTTTCCAAAGCGGTATCGTGTGATAAATCGCTGATTGTACGCGGTCGATTAAAACGCGGTCATTATTCTGAATCAAGCGGATTTGCGGCGCGGTTTGAATCGCTAAGGTTTTACTGATTTTGAGGTCGTGAATTTTTTTCTCGAAACGGTCGACGCTTTGTTCAAAATCGCTGACGACTTGAACCGCCATTGGGTCGCCCGATTCGGACGCTTGAGCGCGGAGTTTGGGCAAAGTAATCGTGCGCATTTCGTCGAGTTTTTCTTCGCCTGCGCGGAT
>CAMYWI010000222.1 GCA_947302675.1 uncultured Selenomonadales bacterium
CTTTCCGACGTTATCGCGACTTGCAGACAGTATGGCAACGGCGTAACGAGCTTGCCCTACAACGAACAGATTTTCCGCAAGCTCGACGACACTTGCACTAAGGAATATATCAACCGCGACACCCTGCGCCGCGTTCAAACTCCGCAAGCCTACAAGCTCGGCAAGCTCTATTGGGCGTATAAGAAGGCGTTCGAGGAGGAGATTGGGATTTACGGCTCCTCCTACGTCAACACGATGATGGTCGATTTGGGCGAGACGCTCTACTTCGCGAGCGGCTCCGACAAAAATATCAAGATCACGACCGTTGACGACATTGAAATTTTCAAGACGCTCATTTCCGCCAAAAAGACTTCGTGGCTCAAGTGAGGTGGCGACATGTATATCAATCATAAAATTTACGACGCGGATATAAATTCGGTCGCCGCTGAAAATTTGGCGTGGGAAAAGTTGTCGGGCAAAAGTTTGCTCTTGACGGGCGCAAGCGGACTTATCGGCACCATGCTTGTCGATGTTCTCATGAAAAAAAATCGCGTCGACAATCTCAACGTCAAGATTTATGCGGCGGGTCGCAATGAAAAAAACGCCAACGAACGCTTTGCAGATTATCTCGGCGACAAAAATTTTGAGTTCGTCAAGCTCGACGTCAACGCGCCGATTGAAAATGATTTCCCCGTCGACTTCATAATCCACGCGGCGAGCAATACCCATCCGCTCCTTTACTCGACTGATCCCGTCGGCACAATGACGGCAAATATTTTGGGCACGTACAATCTTTTGGAGTTCGGGCGCAGGAAAAATGTCGAGCGGTTTGTTTTCTTGTCGAGCGGCGAAATTTACGGCAAGACTCTGCGCGATGAAGATCTTTTCGACGAAAAATATTGCGGCTACATTGACTGCAACACGCTCCGCGCGGACTATCCGGAAAGTAAGCGGGCGGGCGAGGCTCTTTGTCAAGCGTATATCAGCCAGCATAAAATGGATATTGTGATTCCGCGTCTGTCGAGAATTTACGGCGCGACGATGCGTCTCAACGACTCAAAGGCGATGAGCGAATTTATTATGAACGGCGTGCGCGGCGAGGACATTGTTTTAAAAAGTAAGGGCGTACCGAGATTTTCTTATTGCTACGTTGCGGACTCAATCAGCGGCATGCTTTACTGTTTGTTCAAAGGCAAATGCGGCGAGGCTTACAACGTCGCCGATTCAAGCGAAATTCTTTCCCTGCGCGAAATTGCCGAGTATATCAGCGGGCTTGCGGGTAGGAAAGTTGTCTTCGAGTTGCCGAGCGAAACGCAGGCGAAAGGCTTTTCAACGGCGGTCAACGCAATCATGCCCAACGACAAACTGCGCGGGCTTGGTTGGACGCCAAAAGACGACACGCGCTCCGGCGTCAAGAAGACAATCGAGATTTTGAAAGACAAGTTGCAGGTGCTTTGAATGTTTATCTATCGCAAGCCGACGTTCGCCGACGTGGATCAAATGTACGATTTAATTGCGAGCTACGCGGCGCAAGGGTTCATGTTGCCCAAGCCTTACAACGTCCTTTATGAAACGCTAAGAGAATTTGTCGTGGCGGAGGCGGACGGGAAAATCGTCGGGGTTGGCGCGTTGCATTTGACGTGGAATGAACTCGCGGAGGTACGGTCAATGGCGGTTCATCCCGACTTTTCGCGGCAAGGAATCGGCTCGGCGATTGTCAAGAAACTTTTGGAGGAAGGGCGCGTTGTCGGAGTCAAGAAGTTTTTCACGTTGACTTATCGCCCCGAATTCTTTAAATCGCTCGGCTTTGCGTTGACGGAAAAGGAATCACTGCCACACAAGATTTGGAAGGAGTGCATTGACTGCCCGAAGTTCGCCAACTGCGACGAAATAGCCATGACGCTTGAATAACTTTAGAAAACGCGCTCTATAGTCTCAGCCAATTTATTCTTGTGCTTTTCGGAAATCGTCAAGTAGTTGTACGTTAAAAATCTCGTGTCGACCAAAATTCCCTGTATCCGCTCATAGTTATTGACATTTTCCTTCCAATCACCAACCGCCTCACCGAACCGACAGAACACAGACTCTGATTTAAATTTATTGTCGTTCATGTCGTAAGGCAAAAGAAAGGCATTGAACAGACGCGCCGTTGAGTTTTGAAGATAGTTGCGGGCAATGTATTCGCCGTAGGTGATTTGCTTGTTGATGTCCGCGCTGTTCGGCAAGTCGTCGGCATTGCCCGTTTGCCCGTATCTGTAATATTTCGCGTCGAGCACATAAAACTTGTCCTTGTGAATCATGATCGAATCGGGAACGAGCGAACTCTTTTCCTTATCCGTGCCGTAATCGAGCCGCCAGCGAGTTTTGGGAAAATATTTCGACTTATCCTTGATACCGAACGCCTTATCTATCATGCCCTCCCAAACGCGCTCAAAATATTCCGTGCCGAAAAAATAATTCTTGTCCGCGCTTTGCTTGTCCATGTATTTGAGCATGTCGAGCATTGCGCCGAATAATTCCTGTTCGTTGTCTTTATGCGAGCAGGATAATTTTTTGCTCAAAATTTGAATCGATTCTTTGACGGAAGGACATCGTCCCGGCAACTCTGGCTTATTTGCAATGTAAAGCCAGCCCAATTTATCAAACGCCTCGTGAACGCAGAACTTATGAATTTGCGTGATCTGCTTGTCGGCATTCGGATTTAAATGACGCGCGACGGTTTTTGAAAATATCAAACTGCCGTTTTTTACAAAGCCTTTTTGAGTTCGAAGCGTTCGCGCCCAAGATATTTGACCGTTTGCCCCGACTTTGTAATTTGGTTCGGACTCGATATAATATCTGCCGTCGTTCAAAAATCGCGTGATGATTTTCAAGTACGCATGAATAGGGAATTCAACCTCCTGCGTCGCACCTAAACCCCGCGCAGAAATAAGCGCGTCTCGTTTCATGAAGGCATACAGAACGCGCAACAACGTTATAATATCCTCGCGCAAAATTCTTTCATCGTCGGATAAATGCCAGCCGATTGGAAAATAAATCTCCGCGCTCTCGCTATCCGCCTTTATGCCGACAAATCTGTTTTGCTCGCCCGCAACGTGGCATCTGTCCTTGAGCGTCTTTCCAAAAATATTCACGCCGATTCACCAATTACTTCTTAAACAAAAGGTCGCGCACATTTTGCTTGAATATATCGAAACGCCCTTGCGCATGAGCAAAAACAAAGTGGCGTATGACGGACTCCAAACAGTCAAAGGAGCTTTCAAACAAATCCTGCGCATTGAATTTAAA
>CAMYWI010000223.1 GCA_947302675.1 uncultured Selenomonadales bacterium
AGACTTCAACCAAAACTTACAAGGCAAGCGCGAAAACTCTTGACTTGCTCGCCGACGATAACTTCCTCACGATCAGCGACTTGAGCACGCTTGTTAAGGATAAAAATATTGCGACGAGTTACGTCACCGAACTCGCTTTGAACATTAAAGAACTCGGCATTAAAAGTAATCTCGTCGCTTACAACGGAAAGAAATAATTCAGTCGCCGTAGCCGTTGGGGTGCGAGCGGTGCCAATTCCACGCCGTCGCGATAATTTTTTCTATGTCATCAAAGCGCGGCGTCCAACCCAAAATTTTCTTAGCCTTATCGCTTGAGGCAATCAATCGAGCGGGGTCGCCTGCGCGGCGGGCTCCAAGCTCGGTTTTTATTTTCTGCCCCGTAACCTTTTGAGCCGTCTCGATAATTTCTTTGACGGAAAAACCTTTGCCGCTCCCAAGATTGAAAAAGTCCGACGCGCCGCCCTTACGCAGATACTTCAACGCGCAAACATGAGCGTCCGCCAAGTCGACGACGTGAATATAATCGCGAATGCAAGTCCCGTCGGGCGTCGGATAATCCGTGCCAAAAACCGTAATGTGGTCGCGCTTGCCGAGCGGCACTTGCAAAATCAGCGGGATCAAATGACTTTCGGGGTGATGATCTTCGCCAATCGAGCCGTCCTCAATCGCGCCGCAAGCATTGAAATATCTCAAGCTCACAAAGCGAACGCCCTGCGCCGCGCTGACTCGCCGCATCATAATTTCCATAATCAATTTCGAGTCGCCGTAAGGATTGACGGGGAAAGTCGCGTCGAGTTCGCCAATCGGAATTCTTTCCGGCTCGCCGTAAACCGCCGCGCTTGAGCTGAAAATAATTTTATCAACGCCGCACTCAGTCATAGCCTCAAGCAAAATCTGCATACCGTAAACGTTGTTGTTAAAATATTTCAGCGGGAGTTGAACGCTCTCGCCCGCCTCAATGAACGCCGCGAAGTGAAAGACCGCCTCAATTTTATTCTCGGCAAAAATTTTTTTCAGTGCGTCCTTGTCTCTGATGTCGCACTCGTAAATCTTAACGTCGGGACTAATCGCCGCGCGGTGACCTTTGCTGAAGTTGTCGGCGATTATAACCTCTTCGCCCGCCGCGCAGAGTTGTTTAACCGTGTGCGAGCCGATATAGCCCGCGCCGCCACAAACTAAAATTGCCATAAAAATTTTTCCTCCTCTTAAAAATTTCACACGCCAAAATTTAGCACAGCAAAAACTTTTGTCAATATTGCAAAGTGTAAAAAGTATGATAAAATGTTTTCGCTTAGCGCAGGCAAAAATTTTTAACCAAAGAAGGGAGCAAACTTTCAGATGTTCGGTATTTTTGGAGGCTTATCGCACGACATGGGAATTGACCTGGGAACGGCAAATACTCTCGTGCACGTCAAAGGTCGTGGGATTGTCCTGCGTGAACCTTCGGTCGTAGCGATAAAAAGTGATACGGGCGACGTTTTAGCGGTGGGCGAAGAGGCAAAGCAAATGATTGGTCGCACGCCCGGCAATATAATCGCGATTCGCCCGATGAAAGACGGCGTTATTGCCGACTTCGACGTAACGCAAGCAATGCTTAGATATTTTATTCGCAAGGCAATGAATTCAAAATCATTCATGCGCCCGCGCGTCGTCGTGGGAGTTCCTTCAGGCGTGACGGAAGTTGAGAAACGCGCAGTCATTGACGCGGCAACGCAAGCCGGAGCACGTGAGGCTTATCTTATCGAAGAACCAATGGCGGCGGCAATCGGTGCGGGCTTGCCCGTCGAAGAGGCAACGGGCAATATGGTCGTCGACATTGGCGGCGGCACGACCGAAATCGCCGTAATCTCTCTGGGCGGAATTGTCGTGAGCAAATCGATTCGCATCGGCGGCGACGAAATGGACTCGGCGATTATTCAATATATCAGACGCTTGTACAGCTTGATGATTGGCGAGCGCACGGCGGAGGAAATTAAAATTAAAATCGGCACGGCGATAATCACGCCCAAGACCGAAAAGTCAATGACGATTCGCGGGCGCGACTTGGTGAGCGGCTTGCCAAAGACCGTCGAGATTAAATCGAGCGAAATCCGCGAGGCACTCGGCGACCCGATTTTTAAAATCGTCGACGCGGTTAAGGGCACACTCGAAAGAACTCCGCCCGAACTCGCGGCAGATATTATGGATCACGGGATAGTGATGACGGGCGGCGGCGCACTCTTAGCCAATATCGATAAACTTATTTCAAAGGAAACGGGAATGCCGGTAATCGTTGCCGACGACGCGCTGAGTTGTGTCGGCGAGGGCACGGGCAAATCTCTTGAAAATATGAACTTGCTTAAGCGAGTCGTCATGACTTCCAAAAAGCTGAGACCATGAGCAATAAAGTTCGCAAGGAAAAAAAAACCGGAAAGAAAATCGTCGCGCTGATTTTTGTTTTTATCAGCGTGTTTTGTTCTGTCTTCTTCGCGGCGCGTGGCAGGTTTAATACGACGGCAACGGACGGCGTGGCTATGGCGATTATGTCCCCGTTTCAACGCGCCTTTTCATGGGCGGGCAGTCAGCTTGCCTTCGTGAAAAATACCGTTCAAGAAATGTCACAGCTCCACGAGCAGAATAAACAACTGCGCGAGGAAGTCGAACTGTTGCGGGCGCAGAACTTGACGGCGAGTGAATATGCCTCCGAGAATCAGCGGCTTAGAAATTTGTTGGGTTACAAGCAAGCGGCAGTTCAATTCGATTTGGTTGCGGCAAGCGTCATCGGGCGCGAGTCGGCGTCTTGGTCGAGCGTGATTATAATCAATCGCGGCACTTTGGACGGCGTGGCAAATAATATGGCGGTCGTTACGGAAATGGGCTTGGTCGGGCACGTCATGGAGGCGGGCTTGAACTCGGCGAAAGTTCAGCTCTTGCTTGACCCGCGCTCATCGGTCGGAACTTTGATTCAGCGTCCGGAGTCTCGCGTCGCCGGCATTGTCGAGGGCGACATTAAAAATCCCAACTTCCCCAAAATGGTCAACATACCTAAAGATTCTGATGTCTTGGTTGAGGATATGGTTGTCACGTCGGGTTTCGGCGGCGTCTACCCGAAAGGGCTTGTTGTCGGGAAAATTATCGAGATTCACAACGAGGAAGGCGGGCTGTTGAAATACGGCGTGATTGACCCGTCGGTTGACTTTCAAAAGTTGGAGGACGTGGCAATAATCGTGGCGTCGCGCGAGGCTCCGCCTGAACCGATTCAACCGCCCGTGCAGACGCCCGGCA
>CAMYWI010000224.1 GCA_947302675.1 uncultured Selenomonadales bacterium
CGATAACCGAGAACTTGACGCTGTTTGATTCGTCGGTTGAGAAGGCGGAAGTTATTCGCGCCGCGCAGGACGCTTGCATTCACGAAGACATTTTGCAACTTGAAAAAGGTTACGACTCGGAAGTTTCGGAGGGCGGCTTGAATTTTAGTGGCGGTCAGCGTCAACGTTTGGAAATTGCGCGGGCGTTGGCGATTAATCCGTCGCTGTTGATTCTCGACGAGGCAACGAGCGCACTTGACCCGATGACTGAGCAAACTGTTTTGGAAAATATTCGGCGGCGCGGTTGCAGTTGCTTAATCGTGGCGCACAGGTTGTCGACGATTCGCGACTGCGACGAGATAATTGTTTTGGAGCACGGCGTTGTTGTGGAGCGCGGCACGCACCGCGAAATGATTCAGCACGACGGCGCGTATCGCAGACTGATTGAGGAAAGGAGCCAAGAAGGTGAGTCGCTTGAATAAAAATATTTCGTTGGTTGCGGGCGAGCGGTTCCGGCTTGAAGACGGCGAGCGGCTTGCTTTTGTCGTGTCGGGCAAGGTTGAAGTTTACGCCGTGACCCGCGCAGATGGTTCCTTCCGTCAGCAATTCTTGGTTGAGCTGACGACGGGCGGCGCGGCTTTTCCGAGCCTTGACGAGTTCGAGCAGACCGAGACGCAAATTTACGCCGTCGAAGATTCGCAGATAAAAATTTTGACGTTCAATGAAGTTTCGCACGACGAGCTTAAAAGTTTCATGCGGAGTTGGTTCGCCGAGCTGATAAAGTTGTCGTGGCTTAGTCTCTTGGCGGACAAGGGCGACGATACTTTACTGCAGTGGCGCGAGAAAAATTTCCTTGACGACGCGGAAGATTTACTTGGAGCTTTCGCCGAGCACGAGGGAATTTTTTCAATGCTGTTGGGAGTGCGGTTCGCGTCGGAAGATAAAAAGTTTTCGCGGCGCGTAGAAGTTCGCGCGAGGAATCAGCGACGCATGGTCGACGACGCAATCTCAAATCTTTTCGGCGAGGAAACTTCCAATTACAGCGAGACGCTTTCGCGCAACGCCAAAATCGAGGAGGCAACGTTTATCATTCGGCGCGTGGCAACCGCTTTGAACATGCCGACCGACAACATAAGCATTGCGCCCGAAATGACGCGCAAGCTTGACCAAATCCGAATTCTGCACCGGCTCATTCAAAAGGGCAACATGCAAATGCGGCTCGTGACTTTGGAGGACAACTGGTATAAAAAAGACAGCGGGACTTTGATTGGCTACTACGGCGAGGAAAAAACTTTGGCGGCGTTCTTGCCGACTTCGCCCGGCAATTATAAACTCATTACTCAAAAACTTCTCGACGGCATAAAAATTACCGACGACGTTGCCGCGCAGATTGACAAGAGCGCGTTTGAATGTTACGGCGGGTTCCCTGCGCGGGAGCTGAAAATTTTCGACCTGTTGAAATTTATCTTCAAGCAATGTTGGATTGCCGACTACAAAACTGTTATAGCCGTCGGCCTGTTTTCGGGCTTAATCCCGCTGGTCATGCCGATTGTCACTGAGACGATTTTCGCTGACATAATCCCGATACTCGACCGGCAAGGCTTGGCGACAGTCACGCAAGTCACAATGGTCACGAGCTTTACAATGGCGAGCTTGGGGATTGTGCGAACAATCGCGGTTATGAGAATCACGACGCGAATCGACATGGCGACGGAGGCGGCACTTTGGAACAGACTTTTAACGTTGCCGACGAAATTTTTCCGCCAATACACTTCGGGCGAGCTGGCAAGTCGCATGGGCGGCATGGGCGTTATCAAAGGTTTGGTCAGCCCGCAATTTATCGGCAGTCTTTTCAGTTTCGTCTTCAGCTTTTGGAGCGTCTTCCTGATGTGCTACTACAGCTTGAAGTTGACGGGCGTCGCGATTGTGATTTGGTTCGTCTACGCGATTATCACGGCGTTTATTTATCGGCGCGTCATCGGCTTTAACCGCGAGCTGATTGCCGCAAACAACAAAGAGGCGGGCATTATTCAACAGATTTTCGCGGGGCTTGCCAAGTTCAGAGAGCACGGCGCGGAGAAACAAGCCTATTATCTTTGGAGCAAAGTCTTTGGCGAAACGTGGAAATGGAATTTGAAACTGCGCTGGCAGAGCAACTACAATCAGATTATCGGGAGCGTGCAGCCGTTCATTTTGACAATGGCTCTTTACTACATTGCGGTTTACGGCATGAACGAGGTCGGCGCGAACGGGCAAACGGTTCAAGGCATCGGCTACGCGCAGTTTATCGCGTTCCAGGCGGCGTTCACGAGCTTTAACGGAACTTTGAACGGGATAATTCCTTTGGTCGGTCAGTACTTCGCGATTCAGCCGCAGATTGAAAACTTCCGCCCGATTTTAAAGGAAGTGCCAGAGAGCGTCGGCGAGAAACCCGACGCGGGAGTTTTGTCCGGCGCGATTGAAGTCAGTCATTTGACTTTCGGCTACACAGAAGGGCGAGACGTTTTGCACGACGTAAATTTTAAAATCAACGCGGGCGAGAACGTTGCAATCGTCGGGCGGAGTGGTTGCGGCAAGTCGACGTTGGTCAGGCTTTTGCTAGGCTTTGAAACTCCCAAGCGCGGCGCGATTTACTACGACGGGCAAGACTTGTCGGAATTAAATATGCCGAGCGTGCGGACTCAACTCGGCGTGGTTTTGCAAAACGGTCAGCTCATGCAGGGCGACATTTTCACAAACATAATCGGCACGAACGCTTTAACTCAAGACGACGCATGGGAGGCGGCTCGCGCGGCGGGCATTGACCGCGATATTATGATGATGCCAATGGGTATGCAAACCGTCATTTCCGAAGGCAGTAAAAATATTTCGGGCGGACAGCGGCAGAGGATTTTAATCGCGCGTGCGCTCGTGACTAAGCCTTCAATCCTAATCTTCGACGAGGCGACTTCCGCGCTCGATAACCGCACTCAATCAATCGTCACGCGGAGTTTGGACAACTTACACGCGACGCGAATAATCGTTGCACACAGACTTTCCACGATTCGTAACTGCGACAGGATAATCGTCATGGACGCGGGCAGGGTCGTCGAGACGGGCGGTTTTGATGAACTCGTCGCTCGCGGAGGAATTTTCGCGGGACTTGTCAAACGTCAAACCGCTTGAAAATTTTTTGTAACAAAACTTGACGCGCGGCGTATAATAGGCAGAAAGAAATTTGGAGGTAGATAAAAATGGCAGAAGAAAAAATCCTTAAATCGGAAGAAC
>CAMYWI010000225.1 GCA_947302675.1 uncultured Selenomonadales bacterium
AATCATCGATTTAATCCGCAAGAGTTCAGCGTAAAAGGTCGAGACGCCTTGACTCAAGTCATCATTAACGCGAATCGAAGTCAGCACCGCCAGCCGACTTACCGCAAAACTTTTCGCGCAGACCGGCGCACCCGAATACGCAACCATAACCGCCGCCGCGAGCGTCCTAATCCAAGTCGTCTTGCCCGACATGTTCGCGCCCGTGATTATCGTCGTGCCCGCCTTCAACTCAACGTCATTGGGCACGGCTTTATCTTCCGCGACAAGCAAACTCTTCAAGCCCTCAACGGATAAATGCGGCTCCTCTTCCTCGTAAAAGGTCGGGAAACAATAATCTGTGCGCGTTTGCCCGATTGACGCCAGCGAGATTAACACTTCAACTTCCGCGAAGACGTCCAGCCAAAAGCGCAAATGAATCGCGGCGACGGCTCGCCACTTCATGAACGCCGTTGCTAAGAAAAAATCCGCCAAGAAAATTCCGTTGCCTAAAATAAAAAACAGCGGGTTGTGCCGCGCGTCTGCCGCGTCGACTAAAAGCGACAGCTCCTTTAACTTCTGCGCGGCGGAAATGTCGTCGGTCAAGAGGTCGTGGACGGCGGTTAATCTCAGCGACATGAAGTTTGTCGATTCGAGCCGTTCAAAAATCGCGCCGTAAAGTCTCAGCTCCTTTGAAATGATTTTGAGCGGCGCGAGCAATTCGTTTATCGCGGGCATTGCGACGATTGAAATTATCAGCGAAACCGTCATGACGAACAGCGGCGCGAACTCGCTGATGACGCCCGCCAACGCCAACGCGCACGACAAGATTAAAATCGCCGGCATGATAAAACGTAGCAGATAAACCTTTCCGAGCGGCGGCAGTTCCTCTTCCACGCTGACGACTAATTCGCTCGTGTCGTGATTGTCGGGCATGAGCCGCGCATAAGCCTCAAGGTCAAGCGACAAGCGCGGGCGTTGCAAAAGCTCGGCGACAGCGCGTTGACGTGCCCTTATGCGGTCAAAAGGGGGCGGCTCCGGATTGAACGCCTCCGCCAATAAATCTCTGCCACGTTTCGTTCGCGCCGCGCAGATATATTGGAAAATCGAACCCTCGCCAAAAATGTGCAGGTCAACATCTTGCGGGCGATTGTTTTTTAAGTAAATCGAGCCGTCATTGGAACGCTTGCGCCACGTGCCCTTCGCCCGCGCAATGTACGAGTTCACAACCGCCAGCCGACTCTTTAAAAATCTCTTGCGCCGTTTCAATCGCTCGTGATAATTCATCAGCCGAATAAAAATCATCGCCAACAGTGCCGCGATTATGTAGCAGTAATGCACGTTGAAATCCCAGCCGAGCGCGACACTCGCCGCCGCCGCCAAGAAAATTATCGTGCGGGCGAAGACAACTTCCTTCTCGCGCTTGTGCAAAAATTTTTGTTCGGCAAGGTCAATCTCGCGCTCGTTATCGTAAAACTGTCGATTCAATTTCTCTACCTCGCGTGACGTCAAAGTTATTGTTTGCAAAATTATAGCAAATCTGCGCGGCAAGGCAAGGGAGTTTTTTTGACGGCGAAAATATTCTGTGATAAACTTGCGGCAAGAATGGAGGTTAAAATTTTGGACGAAAAGAAAATTAACACGGAAGATACCGGCGCGATTGACGACGAACAGAACAAGGAAGAAATAGAAGGTCACAGTTTCAACGAGGCGGACGCCAAAGTTGACGCGGTCGAGGGCGACTACAGCGCGGATCAAATTCAAATTCTGGAAGGCTTGGAGGCAGTGCGCCTTCGTCCCGGAATGTATATCGGCTCGACTTCGGAGCGCGGTCTTCATCATTTGGTTTATGAGGTCGTCGACAACTCGATTGACGAGGCGTTGGCGGGCTTTTGCACAAATATCGACGTGACGATTGAGGCGGATAACTCAATCACGGTCAGCGACAACGGGCGCGGTATTCCCGTTGACATGCACGAGAGCGGCAAGCCCGCCGTCGAAGTCGTCTTGACGGTTTTGCACGCGGGCGGCAAGTTCGGCGACGGCGGCTACAAAGTCAGCGGCGGTCTTCACGGCGTGGGCGTCAGTGTCGTTAACGCTTTGTCAAAGTCTATGGAGGTCGAAGTTAAGCGCGACGGCAAAATTTCTCGCATAACCTTTTCGCGCGGCGAGACTGTTACTCCGCTTAAAATTATCGGCGAGGCGCAAGACACCGGAACGACGGTTCATTTCCTGCCCGACGACGAAATTTTTACCGTCAAGGAATTCAACTTCGACACGCTCAAGCACCGTCTGCGCGAGTTGGCATTTCTCAACAGCGGCATAACCATTACGCTGACCGATAAACGCGCGGGCGGCGAGTCGCGAGTTTTCCACTTCGACGGCGGCATTAAATCTTTCGTCGAACATCTCGACCGCAAGAAGGAGAAAATCAATCCCGCGCCGATTTACTTCAACGGACGCAAGGACGACGCTGTTGTCGAAGTCGCCATGCAATACACCGACAGCTACCAGGAAAATATTTTCAGCTACGTCAACAACATTAACACCGAAGAAGGCGGTATGCACCTTATCGGCTTTAAGACCGCGCTGACCAAAGTCGCTAACGAGTTCGCCAAACGCCACAACCTTTTCAAGAGCAACGACAGCACTTTGAGCGGCGAGGACGTTCGCGAAGGCTTGACGGCGGTTATCAGCGTCAAGCTCCACAATCCGCAGTTCGAGGGGCAGACTAAAACTAAGCTCGGCAACGTGGAAATTCGCTCGCTGGTCAATGCGGTTGTCAACGAAAGCCTCAGCGAGTTCTTTGAAGAAAACTCGGCGATTGGCAAACAGATTTTGGAAAAGGCAGTTATGGCGGCTCGTGCTCGCGAGGCGGCTCGAAAAGCTCGCGAACTCACGCGCAGGAAAAATGCTTTGGAAGTTTCAAGCTTGCCGGGCAAGCTCGCCGATTGCTCCGTCAAAGACCCCGACAAGGCAGAAATTTATATCGTCGAGGGCGACAGCGCGGGCGGCTCCGCCAAGCAGGGGCGCGACAGAAGATTTCAAGCTATCCTGCCTCTGCGCGGGAAAATTTTAAACGTGGAAAAGGCGCGGCTCGATAAAATTTTCGCCAACGCCGAGATTCGCACGATGATAACGGCGTTCGGAACGGGCATTAGCGAAGACTTCGACTTGAGCAAGCGACGCTACGGCAAAATAATTATCATGACGGACGCGGACGTTGACGGCGCACATATTCGGACGTTGCT
>CAMYWI010000226.1 GCA_947302675.1 uncultured Selenomonadales bacterium
TCGGCGATATTCAAGACGAGTTCGACGAGGAACGCCCCGATGCCGAAAAGCGCGACGAGAATTTGTATTCGATTGATGCCAAGATGCTTTTGGAAGAGTTGGAAGACGAGTTCGGGATTGCGATTGACGAGGAAGGCGTTGACACTGTGGGCGGCTGGCTCAATGATAAATTGGGCGGCGAGCCGAAAGTTGGTCAGTCCGCCGCCTTCGAGGGCAATACTTTCTACGTCGAGGAAGTTGAGGGCTTGCGAATCACGCGCATTTTGATTCGACTTGCCGCGCCGAAAAAAATTTCTGATGACTAATGGAAAGGAAGATATTTACATGAACGAGAAAGATTATTTTAATTTCAACTTGATGAACATGTACGATAAGCGCATGAAAAAAGCGATAAAGCAAGCCAAAAAGCGCGGAAAAATTTCGGCGGCAGAGGCAAAAGAATGGGAACAAATGAATTTCGCAGATTTAACATCAATGTTGGCACTCATGCTCGGCGAAGTGGATATGGCTCGCGACTTTCAAAAGTTCGGAACGGTACAAGTCCCAGATGAACAGCTCGACGCTTTAAAGCGGAAATTGGAAGATTCAAAAAAGCCTGCCGAATAATTATTTCTTGTCCTTCTTGCCTTTGGTAATGTTCATTGCAATGTCAATAAAAAGTTTGCCGTCGAGGTGGTCAAGCTCGTGTTGAATACAGCGGGCGAGGAGACCTTCCGCCTCCAGAGTTTTCTTCTTATTAAAACGGCTGGTGTACTCGACACGAATTTTTTCTGCGCGGGTAACGTCGCCGAACAGGTCGGGGCAAGAAAGGCAGCCCTCCTCGCCGACGGCGGTGCCTTCGCGAAAAGTTATGACGGGATTAATCATGTCATAGCGATTTTTTTTATCAACGTCGACGACACAAGCGCGAATCGAAACGCCGACTTGCGGCGCGGCAATCCCGACGCCCTCGCTCGCGTACATCGTCTCCGCCATATCGTCCAGGAAATTCCTCAAGCGTTTATCTATTTTCTCAATCGGTTTGCAAATTTCTTTCAAGACGGGGTCGCCCGCCTTTTTTATTTCAAGCAATGCCATAATCATTTTTCCTTTCTATTCTCGGATTTCGTTGTGCTTGCGGACGGCGAATTTCAGCGGCGTACCTTCAAAGCCAAAACTCTCGCGCAGACGGTTTTCGATAAAGCGCAGGTAGGAGAAATGCAAAAGCTCCGGCTCGTTGACGAAGATTATAAAGCGCGGCGGGCAAATATCGGCTTGCGTCACGAAGAAAATTTTTGCCGACTTGCCCTTCTTCGACGGCGGAGGATTGACGGCAACCGCGTCGCGAATCAATTCATTAAGAACGCTCGTTTGAATTCGCATTGATTGTTGCTCCGCGACGAATTTAACAAGCTCGGTGACGCGGTCGACGCGCTGACCCGTCAACGCACTGACATAAACGACGGGCGCATATTGCAGAAAGCCAAGACGTTCGCGCAAATTGTCTGTGAAACGATTGGTCGAGCGGTCGTGCTTGTTCGGGAAAATGTCCCACTTGTTGACGACGATAACGCAACCTTTGCCCGAATCATGAGCGTAACCCGCGATTTTTTTATCCTGCTCCGTGACGCCAACGGGAGCCTCAATCAACATCAGCACGACATCAGCGCGGTCAATGGCGCGGAGCGAACGAATCACGCTGTAACGTTCGACGGCGTCTTCAATCTTCGACTTGCGCCGCATTCCCGCCGTGTCAATCAGCGTAAATTTCGTACCGTCCATGAAAAAGTGCGTGTCAATCGCGTCGCGGGTCGTGCCTGGAATATCGCTGACGATAACGCGCTCCTCGCCCAAAAGTTTATTGACCAGCGACGACTTGCCGACGTTCGGACGACCGATAACCGCAATCCTAATCTCGTCCACGTCACGAACTTCCGAATCACTTTCCGGAAAAGTTTTTATCACGGCGTCGAGTAAATCTCCCAAGTTCAGCGCGTTGCTCGCGGAAATTCCTATCGGCTCGCCCAAGCCCAAGTTATAAAACTCGTAAATCTCTTGCTCCAAGTTCACGCCGTCGATTTTGTTCACCGCTAAAATTATTGGTTTCTTCGAGCCGCGCAGGAGCTTTGCAATATCTTCGTCAGCGGAAGTCAAACCCGCACGCCCGTCAACAACGAAAATTATCGCGTCCGCCTCTTCAACCGCGATTTGAGCTTGAATTTTAATTTCGTTGAGAATTTTATCGGCGGTTTTAATTTCGATGCCGCCCGTGTCAATCAGTGTGAACTCGCGGTTGAGCCACGTTGCGTCCATATAAATTCGGTCGCGCGTCACGCCCGCCATGTCGTCGACGATTGACAATCTTTTTTTGCCAATCTGATTGAAAAGCGTCGACTTGCCAACGTTCGGGCGTCCGACAACTGCCACTATTGGTTTGCTCATTAAAAATTTCCCTCCAAAACTTTTCTGAACTCCGCGCCGTCGTGAACTGGCAAAATCTGCGCGGGCGCGAACATTTTCCTAAGCTCGTCAAGCGAAACGTCGTCCAAAAATATTTCTTCGCCCGCCTTTAGTGCCGTCGCCGGAATTAAAATCAAATCGCGCTCGCCGCCGCGCAGTGCCTCGATTATGTCGCCGCCCGTCAAAAGTCCGGAGACATTTACCTTTGAACCGAAAAATTTATTTTCAACGGGCAAAATCCGCACATTCGGCTTGTCGATTAAGTTCTTCAAGACTTTTGCAAAGGACGTCCCGCTTATCACGTCGATTTTAGCTTTTAGCTTTGAGCTTAGAGCTTTTAGTGAAAATTCCTCAAGAAAATTGCGCGTCATGCCGATTCCGTTCTCAATCTGCGGGAAGTCGTCGTAAAACTCGGCGGGCGGCAGATTTTTTTCCGCAAGCAAATAAAATTCGTCGCCCAGATAAATAAAAGTCCGTCCGAATTCTGCGCGGGCTTTTTCCTGCCAACGTTCGACCTGCGCGATAACTTTCGCCGCCGATTCTTTGTCGAATTGATTCAAAGCAAATTTATCACGCCGATATTTCGTGACGCCGACGGGCACGATTGCCAAGCTCAACGCATTTGGTCGCCGCTTTAAAATTTCCTCGATAGTATAATCCAACTCCGCGCCGTCGTTCAAATCCTTGCACAAGACAACTTGCGTATGATATTCGACGCCCGCCCGCTCCAGTTCGTCGAGTTGCGAATTAATCTTTGCTCCGAGCGGCGTCCTTAACATTTTCGCG